>JAPOVY010000077.1 GCA_026707905.1 Gammaproteobacteria bacterium
CGGCATTTGGCAAACCTGGTGACACTCGATCCAATGTTCCTTCAGACAATCGACCACGAAGCCGTGTTACCTTACATCGAAGCGATGATGGGTACGAACTTGATATTAGGATCATTAAGCGCACGGGTTGTACGACCTGGAGAAGGCGAGCAGACGTTACACAGCGACGTACCAATCAAGATGCATCGATACGGTGATGACGCGCCTCTGATGATGAACACCGTGTGGGCGTTATCCGATCTCAACCCCGATAACGGCGGCACCCGTCTCGTGCCTGGCAGCCATCAAAGTCACCTTTTCGAACCACCTGCTGGATTGGAATTACCTCACGAAAAGCAACCTACGCTACGCGCCGGATCGGTCGTCATCTTTCATGGTCAAACGTGGCACGGTGGTGGCGCGAACAGAACGAACGAATTACGTACTGCAATGTTCGGACACTATCGAAACGGAGAGTGGCTTCGGTTTCAGTGTGACCCACACGACGGTTTCAGGACCGAATGGTTGACACAAATGACCACAAGACAAAAGGAGCTACTGAGGATGACAAACGGTATCGACCACCGGCACGGCGCCGATTTTTATGAACGGTAAACCTATCCATCGATTCCAAGGTGACTCTGTCATTTCTTCGGGTTGTAGCGTATGAGCGTTGAGCCAACTCGTGCACGCCTCAAGCTGCCCGCAGCTTATGGCGCACCTTCTGACTCGCCACTTCTCGATTGGTCAGCTGTCGTCGAACGACTTCAAGAAGCGGAGCGATACTGGTTGTCCACTGCCGATCACAACTCAGTTCCGATCTCTCGACCACTCGACGGAGTTTGGCTAAACGAATCGTTTTATTTTGGTGGCGATCCTGCAACGCGCTGGCGACATAATCTCGCTGAAAACCCTCGAGCATGTTTGTCGGTAGACGACACGACCAATCCCGTAATCGTCGAAGGTTCGGTGTTTGTTACGCCTCTCGACGCAGAACTCGCCTCCACACTTGCTGCAGCCACTCAAGCGAAATATGGGTGGGGTTCGCTCGACCAATTCAAGAACGAAACCTGCGTGTTTTCATCTCGTCGCTGTATTGCGTGGGTCGGCCTTTTTCGACATGCGACGAGTTTTCGATTTACAGAGTGAGGGGATCCTGATACCGTCGACAGCAAATCGAGCAAATGAGCCACCTACACGAATGTGTAGGCTGGTAATGGTTCCGAAACAAGATGATTTGATTTTCGATGTTCAAACTACGCGAAATGACGACGCTAGTTTTACCGGAGTCATCGAGGCATCGAACCAGTGTCGATCAGTTCTGCCGCGTGTGAGCTCGTTGTAAGAAAGAGCCTTTGCCAACTCAGAACGGTAAATCGTCGAAGTCTTTATGTAAATTGGTGAAGATGCAGTGGATTCTTGAAAACCGGAACGAAGTCCTACTGTCCGATACCATCATTTACCTAAATCCTTTCTCGATCCTCGTCTCTATTTTCCTCCGATCGCAATCTAATAGACTCTATGAATCTTCGAAATCGTCGCCTTCTATCAATCTCTCTAATCTGATCCATGAATGGAATCACCCTCGATTCAAAACCAGGTTTCACCGGTGTATCCGCAAGTTTTTCGACGACTGGTTGAAGCAGATTCGCTAGCCACAACGGACGATCGCTTGGAACGACCGATATAGCATCCAAGCGTTTATTCGCCAGAACCAAAGCAATCAACTTCTCACTACCTCCGAGATACGTAGCCTCTGAGTCGATATCCGAAGCCAAACACCAGCTCCGGTCGTCTGGCCAAATGAAATTTGCAGGTTGATGAAACAATGCTGAGTCATTGAATGATTTGGCGATGGACTGTAATGGACCTTGGAACACGTACCAGCTTCTATTCGGCGTGTGAAACATGGGTGCATTTCTCTCCTCGATCGACTTGATCGAGAAACCATCCCAGATTCCAAACCAGCAATTCGTCGGTTCACTCGTCTCCTGCGTTAATAACGGCAATAGTGTATGTGCTTGCTCAGGTTCGAGAACACCTTCAGTAGGGTGCGAAATCCATCTATCGCCAACTTGGATCAACACGGGCATAACTCCGTACGGAAGTTCGTCTTTGATCCAGCCAATGTTCTCTAGCTTCCTGTATTGAGTATGACTCATACAAATCGGTAAATCGGAATCTACGACCTCCGACCACGTAATCGACGTGCCAGGCGCCGGATCTCCTTGACATTCGTGTAAGTTCTCTTTAGTGCAGTTGTGCAGCCATGCTGGATGTCGAATTGCTACATAAGACTCGAAGAGCGACGGGACAAATCCAGAAATAAACCCAAAATCGTCGGGTTTCATCGTCTCACTTATCCAGCGAGATTGGTCAGCGTCTGTCGCTGGTTTAAACGTGCATTCGATAGCGAATCACCCCCCAATCTGTTGTGCGTCCTGTTTGAGTCAATCCTAAGGAAAGTTGATCGCCCATCAAACAGCTAAGAGCGAATGTGATTGAGACACAAGATTCAGTAGTAACTGATATTGAGATGCCAATCTAAGGAGCTCTAGCGTACCTAGTTCACCGAACCGACCTGACACTTCGTAAGCGCGGACTTGCCAAGACCGCTGTATCAGACTACGCAAGCGTTGTTTTAGATCCGGCAGTAACTCTGAAATCCTGGGAATCACTGCCGTAACTGATATCAGGGCGTCACTCCCTTACAGCATTCCTGGTACAAGCGCTGCTCTATTCTTCGGAAACGATTCGAAGTTCTCGCGATACCAGTCTCTTCGCCAAAGCGCTCTTGGGACCAAATTCGCGATCGTCCAAAGCGCGAAGGCGAGTCCAGGCAGACACCATGTCAGTAACGCGAAACCAACCCACTCAATGATCTCGCCAACAAGATTTGGACAACAAACATAGTTGAAAGGACCACCGGAAGGCAAGACACGATCGCCCTGCGATCCCTGCCGTAATCGGCGCAATCGGTAGTCGCTCCAAACATTGAGCTTAGCGCCAACAACGAAGAGCAGGATTCCGATGATGGCTCGCGGATCTAGCAACCACTGAGCCGGATAGTCAGCCGCGAATGCCATATACCAACCCAACAAGCCACCATTGATTAGATTGAAGCTGATCGACGACAAAAGTAACGACATCGAGACTTTACCGTCGCGCTTGGGAATCAACCAGCACCATACCAAACTACGGTGTCCGTAGTGCAGAAGCCAAAGTACAAGCGCGACATCACCAATTAGGTGATGATTTCCAACGACTAGGTATATGACAGGATAGGTCAGCAATGCCGGAAGCTCGTAGATGAACCATCCCCAACGAGCATCCATCTGGGAACCGAGCCCCTTCGTACCTAATCTACCCACGGGATCCCACTTGAGCAGACCAACAATTAAGGTGGGTATAGCGCCTAACGCCCATACTGCACAGACGACCGTCATTAATGATGGTGTCTGACTCATGCTAGAACCTTTACTAGGATCAGCGAGTAAGAAGCCGTACTATAAGCCTAAAACGCTGTAATTCTGGTCGAGGATGAGATTTACCGAAACGTAAAAACCGAGTACAGCGCAGGCAATCCAACCACCGTTTATCACCCAAATGAAGAGAATCGCGTCAGCTGTCGAGACTGACTTATAGTGTCCTCCCACATAGAAACTAGCCGAGTACTGGATCGTTCCAAAAATCCATTGATAGAAGAGTGCGATCCCGATCACGCCTGCAATAAAAGGCGGCACGAAAGGAGAGGCAAATGTCACAAGTAATAGGACTGACGGAATAAAAGTCCAGAAGCCATTCCAGATATCGGTATTGAATCCACAAGAGGTCTTATCCGTATATGCCGGATCAGTTACGGAGTAAACGGAATAGATCTCTGACCAAAACGTCGGCGAAAGCATCTGCGACGCTGAAAGTCGTGTGTTCATAAACGCCCGCGACGCTGACGCACCGATGCGTTCACCTTGGGCGCGCCAGTGGTCCACGCGTGTGCCTACGTAGTCGCGACGGGCGAAGAGACACCACTGCCAGAAACATACCAGAATATTCACAGCTAGAAATATGCTGAGTATCACGTGAATCGTGTCGAACGAACCGACCGACGCAAATCTATATCCGATCGCAACACCTGCAACAACGATCAGAAACGAAACTAATAAAGACCAGACTGGCATGGCGAAAGACCGACCGAATTTTTGGGATTTTATCGATCAGCTTGTGTTTATCAGTGTTTCAGACTGCTGTATTCAATCTCAGAAAATGAATTGAAAAAGTCGTTAGTTGCGATCGCTTCCCGGATGAATATCGCGAGCATCGCGTATCACGTCAATGACGAATTTGCGTTCTCGCTCGCGTACGGCTCGTCCATTGGTACAAATTCGGTTTCCAAAAGCGCATGAGCAGTCCAAGCTTTCATAGACCGGGTATTGAGAAGTGTCTGTTGATATCGCTGAGCTTCCTCTTCGAGATTAACTTCATAAGTTACAAAGCGAGAAGCAACAGGCGTGAAGAAGGCGTCTGCAGCGCAGAAGTCACCGAATAGGAAATCACCGTCAGCGGCGAATTCGTGACGCGTGTTCACCCATAGCTCGCACAAGCGCTCAATTTCGCTTGCTACCTCCGCACTCATACCTTTGCCAGGATAACGTGATCGGATGTTCATTGGCATCGCCGCACGAAGACTGAAATAACCGGAGTGGAAATTGGCAACGAGTGATCGCGCTCGAGATCTTTTCTGAGGATCACTGGGCCAGACATTAGCCTCTGGGTACATCTCATGCAAACGTTCGAGGATCGAGATCGTATCAAACGTCGCGAAACCTGTACCCGGTGCACCTTCCCAAAGTACGGGTACGAGCCGAGACGGAGAAAGTTGAGAAATGTTCTGCTCCCAGTCGTCCGAATCGAATTTCACCATGCGTTCCGAAAACTCAATTCCTAGCTCGGTCATTACTAACCATGGGCGTAATGACCAAGATGAGTAGTTCTTGTTTGCGATTACAAGGGTGAGTGGCTCAGTCATAAATTACATCGCGTCGTCATGGGTTAATAAGTGCGATCCAAACACAAAGGTGGCGCATTAAACGCACGGCTTCGCGCTAAAACATGACAGTCCACTTTTTTTCATACATCGTGAAGCTGCCGAACGACTTAAGCTTGTGCAAACTCCCAGTCAACGAAGCGACATTGGATTACGACGCTCAGTACCCACGAAATCACTACGACCGTTTAGCGGACGACGAATGGACACGCCTAACACAGAGTCGACGAGGCGAACTGAATTACCTCGTACACATGGATGTGCTCCATCAGCACATAACTGCTGATATGTCGGTACTAGAAATCGGTGCAGGAGCCGGGATCTATACCAAAGAACTTGTGCATATGACTCGAAAGTTGGTAGTTGCCGACCTATCAAAGGTGCAACTTGACTTGAATCGAGAGCATATGCGAGACCTTGGCGTCGTCGATTTAGTAGACGAATACCGCGTCCTTGACTTAGTAGACCTTAGCGAAATTAATGACTCGTGCTTCGATGCAATAGTTTGCATCGGTGGTCCTTTAAGTTATTTGCTAAACAAAGCGAAAGTGGGGGTTCAGGAACTCATACGGGTCGTAAAACCGGGCGGAGTCGTGATCTTAGGTGTGATGTCGTTAATCAGCACTTTGATCAGATTTATGGGATCGCTGGTGTCGGAGAAGGATGAGATTGGAATCGAGAATCTACGCTCTGTTCTCGAAACTGGCATACAAGACCGTGAACACAATCCCGGTAGAGAACACTATTGCCACATGATGACGTGCACTGACCTCGATTTGTTACTCAAGAACGAAGACATCGAAATTGTTGAGAGACGAGCACCGGGTTTATTGAGCTTAGCTCCAGAAGAAGCTCTAGCGCAGGTCCGTGAGGACGACGAGCTATGGGAGGTCCTGGTCGACCGCGAGCTTGCCTGGTCTAGACTTCCAGGCGCATCAGATCTCGGTACCAACATAATCTATGTAGCACGAAAGTCCGAGACCAATTGAGCGATCGATCACAAATTGACAGTGCCTACTCAAACACTAAAACGACTTGGAATACCGCTGACTTTAAACGCTATCTCTCACTGAATTGCACGCTCGATATCAGCCCACGACACCAATTTGAAATTCTGATTCGCGACGGGTTGCGTGTTCGCGCCGTCCTGCGCGATAAATAACCCCTTAGGGAAGCGCACACTAGTCACCAAGTGCGTCGCTTCGATTCCATCGGTTTCCGACGTTCCGTCGATACTTGAGTCCGATGTGATGCGAAAGGAACCAACCAATTCGTTTGCCCCTTCTCGACGAAAGACAACGTAGCTGTTATTACCTTGGCTCGAAACGATCACAAAACCAGCAACATCTCCCGTCTTGTATAGTGCAATGCCTTCTACGTCTGCCACGAGATGACCATCCTCGACTCCTTCGATTAGGACTGGCTCGCTTGTCAATCCCTCAACAATCTCACGCCGATAGAAACCACTCTCTTCCACGCCGTAGTAGAGGACACCTTGCTCGTCATCGGCAACACACCCTTCAGGTTGCGAATCGGTTCGAAACGTCGCCACGCGTCGACTAGCGCGTGGTGTTGCGAGATGCCACTGTTCATAACGACCATCTTTGTCGTTTACGAACGCGTAAAGTGTTGAATCCCCAATCGGCTTGTAAAGGCAGATGCCGTAGGGTGTTTCAAGGTCCAGTGGTATGGAATCGTCCTCACTGACGACGGCTTGACCCGATTCTTCCTCAATAAATAGCACTGTTAGTGAATTCGTTGATCGATTCGTTGCGACGGCTAAGTCAACTCGCTTATCTCCCCACTCGACGTTTTGCCGAATATCGATGTTATTGACACGACCTACACGAATTGACTGAATGCGCTCGCCATCAAGTGAGTAAACCTCGACGCCGCGTCGTTTGTCCGTGGCGAAGATCAAACTCCTGGCGACATCCTGTGGGTGCACCCAGATTGCGGGGTCATCCGCTGCGTCGTCCTTGCTTGTTACTGGCTCCGTTTCGACAAGCGCAACGACCGTCGCATAGCTAGCACATCCAGAGTACAGTAAACAACAGACGACCGCTCTGTAGAAAAGGGTCACCGAGCTCTACAGATTACGCCAACTGAGACCCAACGCATACGAAGCGCCGTATTCCTCGTACTGTCCGTTAAACGTGGACGAGCCGTGGAATGCGTAATAAGGTTCGTCCGTTATATTGACTGCATTGAAGAACAATTGCAGATCATCGCGAATGTCGTATTTCGCGGTAAAGTCAATCTGTGAACGAGGCCGTTGATACAAATCACTTCGAGCGTCTTCTAGATTGACTTCGAGCAGTCGTTCACCCTTGTACGCATATGCGAGACGCAGACTAATTGGTCCTTGTTCGTAACCAACTACGACGTTGCCAACAATATCTGCTTGACGAGGTAATGCAGTTTTGCTGCTTCTCGAAGCACCAACGCCTAACCCAAGATCGGCTTCACTGGTGGTATACGTACCGTTCAGAGTCAAGATCACCCCACTCAACGGACCACCTTCGCTACTCATACGACCAGTCCAAGTAGCTTCGATGCCCCATAGATCCGCAGTGTCACCATTCAAAGGCTGAAGAACTTCCGTATCTTCGACTGCCGATAGATCAACCGTACTCGTCCATTGCGTTACATCAACAGAACCGCTGACGTCCGCGGGGAAGATGAAGTTGTCAATCTGTTTCAGGAAGAATCCAGCAGAAAACATCCCTAGGTTCTCACCTGCGTAATACTCGTATGCGAGATCCAAATTAAGTGACTCGAAGGGTCGAAGGTGGATATTACCGGCTTCAATTTCGAGATCTTCGTCATCAATCTCGATTTTCGCGGGAGAAGGATTTATGAAACCGAAACTGGGTCGTGAAATCGTATTGCTGAGTGCAGCACGCCATATCGCGCGATCCGAAGCCTTCAATCTAAGCGTTACGCTCGGAAGTAGATGCGAATAGCTTTCGGAATATGAGACTGAACTCACTCGCACGTCACCGTTGTCATCGATCGGTTGGAATCCGTCGAGTACGGACGACGTTGATTCATACCGAATACCGTAAATGACTCTTAAATTACCTGCGTTGATTCGATTCATAGCGTAAAGAGCAGTTACATCCTCAAAAATGAAGTAATCGCGCGCAGATGACAGCTGGGTTTCATCAGCGTCAATCTCGAAGTTACTGACATGTTGATCGACGTATCGACTAAGTAATGGGACGTTAATTCCGATTCCTAGATTCCCTAGTCCGTAATCAACGTCCGCCCCCACGAAATCGGCCAACGTTGGATCGTTGGCGAATCCACCGTCGTAAACAATGACGTTCACATCGTCTTCTTTCTTGCGATCTCGATGCTGAAGTCCAAACTTAACGTAACCATCGTATCCTGCAACGAGCACGTCTCGTTTCATGTCCAACTTCAGCAAGGTTTCTTGATCCTCAGTAAAGTTGTTCTCTACGACTAATTCGTCAAACTCAAAGTTTGTCGGATCTGCACCATCTTCAGAGTAGAACAAACTCGGCACCGGTCCAACACTTCTGTAACCTGCCATCGCGATCTTATCGTCCTCAGAGAACTGTATATCACGACGCCCAGGTTCCTCTTCGTTCGCCTTGGAGTAACCTATTTGATAGTCAACATCCCAAGCACTAAGTTGGGTTTCACTACCGATCACTAACGAAAGGATTTGCTGTGTCTCTAGCCGATCCTTTAGCTCTCGATCCATTTCGATGTCTTTCCAGGAAGCGTGCGTGCTATCAATCGAAAGCAAATCACCATCGCTCAGCTTGAGCTCGGTACGTTGACGATACTCTTGATCGGAAAAATCACTAAACAAAGTCCTCACATAGTAGAGATTACCGGCATCATTGTGAAAATCTAAGTTCGCGGCAAGTCCTGTGCGCTTTCGTGTAATCTGGTAGTTACGTTGTTCAATTTCCTCCGTCCCGGAGAATCCACTATCTTCGATATCGTGGTCCCATCCGCCATCCGTTTCTACGTTGTCTGACCCGAACGCCCGTTCCTGCCAGCTAGCGGAAATCGCAATACCAAGTTCGCCGCTTTGAATTTCAACGACGTCTGTGAAAGAACCCGAAAATTTCGGACTGAACTCGTGTTCAAGTGTGTTGTATTCCGATTTCGTTGAGAACTTGAACGAACGATTTTCGCGGTCGAACGCAGAAAGACTTTTGATATCGATGACCCCTCCGATCGCGTCGCCGTCTTTATCCGGCGTGACTGTCTTCCTAACCTCGAGTCGTTCGAGTAAATCCGACGGGATGACGTCGAGTGCGACCGATCTTCGATCCCGTTCGGGCGCAGCGATGTTGACGCCATTGATCTTTGCGCTGTTAAGGTCGGGTTCGATACCTCGAATCCCGACAAAACGACCTTCACCTTGATCGCGTTCGATATAGACTCCGGGAATTCGTTGTAGTGCCTCACTCACGTTCGCGTCCGGGAACTGCCCGATGGCGTCCGCATCCACGACTGAAATCACGCCGTCAGCGGCACGCTGAGAATTTATCGCACTTGACGCGCCGGCAGCTTGGCCGTAGACAATGATGTTGTCGATCAGCTCAACGTTCGCGCCAATGTGGACATCGACCTTACTCGTCTCATTGTCTCTGATCGTAAACGAAAACGACTTCGACTCCGATCCGACGTATTCAACGGTTGCTGTGTAGTCGCCAGCGGGTAAGTTTTTGAACTCAAACTGGCCTCGTTTGTTTGAGAACCTTTCGATGTTCAGATCACTAATCTGTATCCGAGCGTTTTCGAACGCAACGTTACCTGTGGTGTCGCTAATTCGTCCTGTTAGATCACCGTCGGCGAAGAGTGTGGTAGTAAGCGCGGCGAGCACTATGACACCAATTCGTTGAAGTCCGCGTCCCCTTGCGTACATCTGGCAGCTTGACTCGTAGGAATCCGCGTTAAGAGTTAAAAATCGATTCATCTTGATGCCTATCTTTTCGACGTGTTAGCTCGTCGCTAATTGGCACCGATTCTTAGTCTTTATATTGCAGTTTTGTTACAACAAGAACTGAGCTAATTTCCGTTTTCACATTCGTCGCAGCGCCGCCTCAAATTACTTTCAAGAGTTCCCGAAGGTCTCACATATGGCACTTCCGCCGTCAGGGCAGAAACTACACTCGATACACCGCCACCCGGATCCCTATAAGATGACTTCAATCACTTAGGACCTTCACTGACAAGATGCGTAAGGCTGTTAACCATTTCAAACTAATGAGACATAAGGCGAACCGAGTATTTGTCCTAAACCTCTTCAGTATCACGTTACTAGCACTGATACTTGCGATTACGCAAGCCTGTGATTCGTTTAGAACACTGGACGATTCAGAGAAGAAAAAAGCAGTTGTTGCTCTACATACACTGATTGACGAATTGAATTCGGCGCGACCGACAGACGTTTCAGCGTACACGACGCACTTGCGAAGTTATCTAGAGGCGAATCCTGCCTTCTATGGCGCTGCCGTTGCCTTATTGGACGAAAACCAGAACGTCATCGCCAGTCCTTACGTCTATCGTGCGTCTGATGGAATCAAAACGCTCGACCTCGCGACACCTGACTACGAAATCGAAAATCAGGAATGGTTCTCCGAACCACTGTCAAAGGATACAGGAGTTTGGACGAGTCCCTATTTCGACGAAGGCGGTGGTGAAGTTTGGATGATTACGTATGCTGTACCGGTACGTGATAAGACAGGTATATACGCAATCGCGACCACTGATATACGTTTAGATGCCCCTTCGAATTAGCCAAGAAGCGCACTACGCGTCAGGATCGGAACCGAAACGCAAGACATTACCGTCGGGATCCTCGACCTGTAACTCGAGTGCCCACGGATATTTAGTGGGAGGCATCCGGATGATCGCACCGCGCGGTTGGTAGAGCTCGTATACAGCTCGTACGTTACCTACGCCAACCCAGATCCAAGTGCCCGGTTGCCCTTGTGCATTCTGAGCGAGGTATATCCCGTTACCCGCTAACGCGACGCTCGTGAAATCGCCCGTGTTCCAATCGGCAGCCTCGAATCCCAATACCTCGGTGTAATACGTAATGGATCGCATGAGATCGCTTACACAGAGTATCGGATCGATCATTTCAACGTTCGTTGGAAAACTCATCTCCCAAATTCCTCGAAGACGTAAAGCTTGAAATTAGCTGTGGAGAAGCATCATCGATTCTATGTCGAGGTGGGACGATGTTCTTCGCGTATAAGGATTTTCGACGTTTGCTCACGAGCGCGTAATCTAGCGATTTCAATCGATCGAACTAAACTTCAACGCTAACGCTTTTTCTAATAGAACCACGTGGACGCAACCGCAGACGCCGCAATTCCGCCACCTTACGATCCTGAAGCGGCGTTTAGCAGCAAACAGGCACCCGTACGATCCCCAATTCCACTCACGAAAGATATGGATCCGCCAGGTGCCGACCGTCTCGGACTCACGTCTGAAGAAATCACCCAGTTTCGCGAAAAAGGCTATGTAGTAAAGCGTGCATTAATTCCGAAGGGAACATTCCAACCATTTCATGATCTATGGTGGCGACAACCGCCTGTTAGCGCCGCTCGTGTGACACCGGACAATCCTGAATCGTGGATTTCACCAGGTCGCCATTGGCCTGATGAAAACCGATGGTCGCTCTCCGAAAACTGGATGGGACACGGCGTTTGGCCATCGCCAGAAGACGACCGAGTTGGGGCCGAGAAAGGAGAGCGCGTCGGACGACTACCCCACAAACTGACGCGCGATATTGGCAACTATGTTTGGCGTTGGCACGGTATCGGTCACGATCCCGAATTTGTCCGAGCGACGTCTGCCCATCCGAACGTACTCTATATGATCGAAGCGCTGATGGGCGGACCGGTCAAGCTGCCATATCGAAATCGTGGAATCTATTCCGTCTTTCCTCGGTCTCTCGACGATCCAGAAACTAGGCTCGGTCCACACATGGATCAAAACATGACCGAAATGCAGGTTGTCACCTACATTGACGACGTGGAACCGCGATCCGGCGGATTCACGATCTACCCATCGTCGCCACAGCTGCTATATCCGACATCGCAACAAGCTCACAACTTCGTAGCAACAGATGCATCGATTACCGCAATGGACCATATCAAGGCGGAAATACAACCCGTTGAATTCTGCGGCAACGCTGGTGACGTGATTTTCTGTCACGGCTGGGTCGTCCATTCTGCTGGCATTCATGAAGGCGATCGGATCAGAAAAGCTGTCGTACAGGACTTCAATCGAGTCCGAGAGCGAGGTCATATGCGTTGGACCGCCGCAGGTAAGCGAGGCGGCGAACGCGTCAACTGCTCCATGGACGGCGTCTTTGAGATATCCGCTGAGTTAGGCGACGATCCGAGCGACGGCATGCGTGAAGTCACTAATCAATGGATCATGGATTCCAACGAGTTCGTTCTTTCTAGGCGTCCTCCTTTTCACGATATGTTCGAAGATTGGAGTCTAGGTGAACGGCCAGTTGAAGGTAATGTCGTTGATGAACCGCCGTGGTGGCGAAAGTACAACCTACCACTTCTCCCAACCGGTTCGACTCCAAGGGGCGGTGGTGGTACGCCAGCAGTTCCACTGTTATCGGTAGCAAACTACGAAGGAGATGGAATCTGGCGAGTCAAGTCCCGTGCGAACGACTGGATGAACCCATAGCGTTTCGAACGATCCGGTTCGTCTTTGTCGCTCATCGACGAAGGCAGCGACGATTATTAGAACGAACATACATGACCACACTTAGGTGAATTTCGACCCTATTGAGGTCGAGAAATCAGGTCGATAGACTCTTCATTTGTTACTAATCGTTACACGAAACTCACAACTGAACTCATGCGTTTCTAATCTGCGCGGTTCCGTTCAAAAAGCCTAGACCACGCGTTTATAACAAGGAAATCAGTGTCAATTGAATTCCGTGCGTGAAGCGTAGTTGAACAAGCTAACTAACGGACAGGACACTTCCGCAAATTTCGCGCTAACAATCGATTGACGAAATTTAGATTTAGCTGATACTTTTACGCTGTACCAAGCGGACGATTTCCGCGGAGGGCGGATTCGTTCGTAGGTTGCGACCGGTACTGTTGTCTTCAAAGGAGACAAAACAATGTTGACACGAATCATCGTTGGACTTGCCGCATTGGCAGCCATCGTAGAAGGTGTAGCTCCGGGCGTTGTTCCGGAGAACATCCTCCCACTTGCACTAGTCGTTCTTGGCTTAATTTACGGCGCGATGTGCGTAGATGCAGAAGATTCAACCAATTTCTTGGTTGTGACTCTTGCGGTTGGAGGTGCCGCAGCTGCCAATGCACTTGAATCTATTCACGTGATTGGGAGTTACCTAGACGGAATCTTGGATGCTCAAGCGCTCGCACTGTGGGGCGCAGTGGCATCGATTCTTGTCATACGCATTTGGAACAGACTCGCTGGGGATGATTCCTCGGGTGGAGGCGACGCCGAATAGCGATTTTTGTTTTTGGTTGGGCGGCGTGCATGCGCCGCCTTTTTTTAGATATCAATCACCGAACCGAATAGCCAAGTAAAAGAACATGCCATAACCTTTACATGCTTAGCCCTCTTCTTCCAACAATCCAAACGAGAAATAGATGCGCATAAATATAGATTTAGACGATACGCTAATGGATAACGCAGTTGCTTCAACGGGGATCCAAGACAAAGACGCGCTCGTTCACCTCGCGCTCACCGAATTGGTTCGTTCGCGCCGAAAGAAGAACCTGCTAGATCTCGCAGGAAAGTTGAATCTACGCCCAGACTACGACCATAAAGAGTTGCGTCGACTCCGGAACGACTTCGATTGACACATACATTTCACTTGCGTGTTCATGTGAATAAACTGTGGTCATGCCCTTACTAACTGAGTCTGTTTCGTTCATGACCGACCTAGTCAACGCCAGCGAAAATCGAATACAAGATTAATGCAAATTGTTTACGCGCATTTCACGATATCCTGAGAGGTATGGCTCGTGGGCGATCGTAGCGGGTGCTGGAGAAGGTCTCGGTGCGGCGTTCGCGACGGATCTCGCCCGTCGCGGTATGAATGTGATGTTGATTGCGCGCCGCGAACAACATATAGAACACTTAGCTGGTGAGCTTAAGGCAGACCACGATGTTGAAGTTTTTTGTCTAGCCCGTGATCTTGGCAACCCTGAAACGATCTCAGATGTAAAAACAGCGCTCGCCGACAAGGAAGTCGGTGTGCTTGTGTACAACGCGGCGCACATACCTCTTGGTTCATTCATTGAAACAGACGCTTCGGACATCGATCAGGCGATCGCAGTAAATGTACGAAGTCCCATCGCACTGATTCGAGCGATAGTGCCAGGTATGCGATCGCGACGGCGGGGCGGCATCGTACTGATGTCATCTCTCGCTGGTTTGCAAGGCGCGCCGGGACTAGTCACCTACTCGTCTACGAAAGCGTTTAACATCATCTTAGGCGAAGGACTTTGGGAGGAATTACGAAAGAGCGGGATCGACGTAGTTACCTGCATCGCAGGTGCAGTACGTACGCCAGGATACGCTAGATATTCGACTCGCGATACTCCTGGTATCCAGTCGCCGGAGCTTGTAGCTCGTCAGACCTTGGACGCTCTGCCGAACGGTCCAAGATTCGTTCCCGGCTTTACGAATCGTCTATCTGCTCAGTTACTCACTCGTCTTCTTCCTCGTCGAGTTGCAATCGCACTACTCGCCTCAGCGTCCCACCGGAACGACTAGTGGAGTCTCTTCTCGGCTTCTTCTCATCGTGGGTGATATTCGCTGGCATATTAGGTTTGCATCTAGTTTTCCCTGCTCGTCGTGTAACGGGTTACGTTAGAGAACGCGGGTCTGATGAACGGCTGACATATCGACTTAATGGACCTCTCGTGCTTCTCGTTGCGATCATCCTGTGGTTTGGATTGAGTTCTAGCAGCGCTATTCCATGGGATTGGTTGTGGCTCCAACGCTGGAGTGGTCTCGCCGGAGCAGCGTCATTAGGTCTGATAATTTCCGTTGCCGTCGTGTTCACCGAACGGACTCAAGGAAGATCCTGGTTAGCCGAGCTCTATCGAGGACGACGTTTCAACCCGCAAATGTTCAATCGCCGTGCTGATGCAAAGATGGTTTTGTATCTGCTGGGCGCGGTATTACTCGAATTGAATCTACTGTCGTTCGGAGCACATCACTTCCTGGTTCATTCTGACAATCCTTCGCCTGGCGTCGTCCTCTACGTGGTCCTCTTCTCGTGGTTCGTGTGGGATTATCTGGTTTTTGAGAGGGTCCATCTCTACACATATGACTTATTCGCCGAACGTGTTGGTTTCAAGCTTGTATGGGGATGTCTCGCGTGGTATCCGTACTTTTACGCAGTCGGTCTATGGTCGGTCGCCGACAAGCCAAACCCTCAATCACCGATCTGGCTTCTCGGTCTAGCGAGTGCGGTTTTCTTCGCTGGTTGGATTCTTGCGCGTGGCTCAAACATGCAAAAGTACTACTTTAAGTTGAATCCGACACATAAGTTCATCGGCGTCTTCGAGCCGCAACGACTCTCGGATGCACGACACCAGCTGCTCTACAGTGGTTTCTGGGGAATATCGCGTCACATAAACTACCTCGGCGAGTTGCTAATGGCAATTGGATTGACACTCGCATTAGGTTGGCCGTTCGAAATTGCTCCTTGGTCATATCCTCTGTATTACATCGTATTGCTCATACCACGACAGATCCAAGACGATAAACGTTGTGCTGAAAAATACGGTGAGCTATGGTCAGAATATCGTAGGCGCGTACCGTGGCGTATCGTACCGAAGGTTTATTAATGAACAGTTGTGCACGTTGTAGGGCTGAAGGAATACACAACTACCCGAAACACTTCACCGATCACCGGCAATCAATGTAAATCACCTAGAGCTAAATAGTGATCGTTTATTCAGCTACCAAAGCGCAATTTGCAGAAGACGTCATCCTAAACAGGATCGAGTCGGTCGTTTCGAATCACTACACCAATAAACTACACCGTAAACCGCCTCGATCAGAAATCCGATCTTGGCAGAACACAATGCGTTACGTGAAATACGCCCTAGAATTGGCGCCGGCACCGGACGATGCACACGTTGCTATCGAATATCAGATCCCCCAATCGTCAAAAAGAGTCGACTTTCTTATCTCAGGAACCGATTACGATGATCGAGAATCCCTAGTCATCGTTGAACTCAAACAGTGGGAGACGGTCCAGTCTACCACTAAGGACGCAATCGTCAGGTCGTTCGTCGGAGGTGGAATAAGAGACCTCACTCATCCCTCATATCAGGCGTGGACGTATGCCGCGCTCATCGAGGACTACAACGTCGCCGTTCAAACGGGAGATATCGCACTCCACCCGTGCGCCTATCTCCACAACTGTCGCGACGAAGGGATTCTCAATGCTACGTTTTACGAGGAACACACCCGTAGAGCGCCCGTATTCCTCAAGGAAGACGTCGAGCAGCTGGCATCGTTCCTAGCTCGGCACGTACGACACGGGGACCGGAACAAAACACTGTACCGGATCGAGAATAGCCGAATTCAACCTTCGAAGGAACTCGCAGACCATCTCGCTGCACTAATCAAAGGTAATCAAGAGTTTCTGATGATTGATGATCAGAAAGTAGTGTATGAGACGGCACTCGAAGCCGCGGCAAGCGCATCATCTGGTCAAAAGCATGTCCTACTCGTAGAAGGTGGACCAGGTACCGGAAAGTCGGTTGTGGCGATCAACCTCTTGGTCGAACTAACGACGCGTGGAAAAACCGCGCAATATGTCACCCGAAACGCTGCACCGCGTGCGGTCTACGAAGCCAAACTCGCGGGAACGCTTACGAAGACTCGGATTACGAATCTGTTCAAAAATTCAGGCGCGTATGTGGGTAGTTTGGCGAACGAGATAGATTGCTTGATCGTAGATGAGGCTCATCGCTTGAACGAGAAATCAGGTCTATTTCAAAATCAAGGCACCAACCAAATCGCGGAGATCATTAATGCAGCACAGACATCGGTGTTCTTTCTCGACCAAGATCAGCGTGTCACCATTAAGGACATCGGTGATCGTGAAGAAATTCAGCGGCATGCGCTCGCCGCAGGCGCACAGTTCACTACGCTTAAGTTAGCGTCGCAATTTCGTTGCAACGGTTCCGATGGATACCTCGCGTGGATTAACAACACGCTCCAAGTCGAGGACACAGCAAACAAAACACTGACAGGCGTCGACTATGACTTCCGAGTTCTTGATGACCCAAACGAACTTCGCCAGTTAATCGAAGATCACAACACGACCAGTACGAAGGCAAGAATGCTCGCGGGATATTGCTGGGATTGGAAAGGCAAGAAAAATCCTAACGTGGTAGATGTACAGATTCCGGAGTATGGCTTCGAAATGAAGTGGAATCTAGACCAAGACGGTCCACTCTGGATCCTATCCCCCGATTCAGTGTCAGAAATTGGCTGCATCCACACGTGTCAAGGACTTGAGCTGGACTATGTTGGTGTCATCATCGGTCGAGACCTCATGGTGCGCGGCGACGCGGTCGTCACGGACGCAGCCGAACGCTCCTCCCAGGATCGATCAATTCATGGATACAAGAAGCTTCTTTCTGAGAATCCTCCTCGCGCCAAAGAAGCCGCTGACCGCATCATTAAGAACACCTATCGAACGCTGATGACACGCGGTCAAAAAGGGTGTTACGTATTCTGTGTCGACGAAGAGACGAACACCTACTTCAAACGGGCAAGCGACCGCTCTGCTTAATTGACGTGGTACGCACTTACCGATAACTCAATTGGTATGTCTTCGCTCAAACTAAGCGAACCTTCGAGTGATTCTTCGGATACTCTCAGCCACGCGGTCATCTTGCTATGAGAACCCTTGCTGCTCATTAAAAAAATACCGTGATCTCCCGATAGACTTCATCGCGCCAGTGTTTGTCGGTGGTGGGTTGGGGTTCAACCCCATCCCTCTAATCCATCTCCAACGCGTATTTAAGGTCCGCTGGTAACGTGTCGAGAGCGTAAGCTTCATGTTCCATGTTATCTGCGGCATTCTCGTCACGATCCTGCCGATGACCGCATACGTCACGGGCGTAGGTGCGGATTTTCAACGTCAGGTCGGCTTTCAGCGCATCGCAGTTGGCATGGTTCTTCGATGAGGTGAAATACCGAGGGACCACGATGAGGTCGACTCACCGTAACGCCGCCTTTAACGTCGACTGCCTAACGACAAACCCTCGATAGGAATCGCTTTTCTGTCCCGCGATATGGGAATCTTGTCTGCCTTAAACGTATTACGTTCGGTGATATCGATGCAATCTAGAGAGCGATACGCGTTTATCAAGCCAATTTTGCTCTCTTCTGTGTAGTTCGAATTCGCTCGATGCATCAAGCATGGGTGGAATATGAGGACATCACCCGGATAGAACTGTGGTGTAACGACATGCTCTTCAAACTCCGCGAATCCCTTTAGTACGCGTTTGCGCACAGGCCAACCTTCGACCTTTTCGTAGAGTCGATCAAACAACCCCGCTCGATGGCTTCCAGGAATCATTGATGTACCACCGGTATCTGGACCCATCTCGCACAAATAGGTCAAAGCGGACGACAGCTTGAAGTTGGATAGCGGGATGTAGTCCGGCGCATCTTGATGCCATCCCTGAAAATCGAAATTGGTCATTGGTGGCTTAATAACTGTCGCCGATTGGTATGCATCGACATCATTGTCGTACAGCTCGCAAAATACGTCTGCGAGGCGAGAATCGTGCATGTGCTTGTTTAATCGCCGACTCTTTAGAAAAACATCGTTGTACCAGTACACACGATGCGGATTCAGGGCGTCGCCAGATCCGCTCGACCAAGGATCAAAGCCCACACCTCGAGTTCCTCGTGGCGTCGCGCTCAGTATCTCTACCATGGCATCGCGCAGTTCCTCGACGTCCTTCGCGTCATAGAAGCTACGAAGGATCAAGAAACCGGCGTTTTCGAAAGCTTCGATGTCATTGCGACTGAGTATTCGTTTCAGCATCGGTGCACGCTACGAATCGAGATTAGACCGGATCGGTAACTGTGAAATATCACTGCCACGTTTTCGTTACGAACGACGCCAGTACTCTGCAACTCGCTGTCCGACGGGTCGTAAGTTGACTAAAACGTCGTCAATCCC
>JAPOVY010000059.1 GCA_026707905.1 Gammaproteobacteria bacterium
TTCAAACATCAACAATGAAAATTCTCAAACGGAAAACGGGGCGAGTCCATATAAGGTCTAAACAAATGGCAAGTGAACGGGAAAGATTGCACAACCTATTCCCGGATCTGGACTTCGACCCAGAGCAACTCCGTAATAGATACCGACAAGAACGCGATCGACGTCTTCGCGACGATGGCGAGGCGCAATACATCGAAGCGGAGGGTGAATTCGCACACTATGCGGACCATGATCCTTACGTTGAAACCGGTCATGAGCGAGAACCTCTCGAACTCATGTTGGACGTCGTTGTTATTGGTGCCGGATTTAGTGGACTCATGACGGGTGCACGACTTAAGGAAAAAGGGATTAGCAACTTCCGCATCATTGAATCGGGAGGCAACTTTGGTGGTACGTGGTATTGGAATCGTTACCCAGGAGCGCAGTGTGACATCGAGTCTTACTGCTATTTACCTTTATTAGAAGAGACGGGCTACATGCCCAAAGAAAAGTACTCCTATGCACCTGAAATCTATGAGCATGTCATACGCGTAGGAAAGTACTTTGAACTAGAAGATCGAGCGCTCTTTAGTACTCGTGTCACACGCGTAAAGTGGTTGGAAGACGAAGCCGTTTGGGAAGTGTCAACCCATCGTAACGACAAGATTCGCTCCCGGTTTGTTATTCAAGCAACGGGTCCAGCTAATCGACCCAAACTGCCTGGGATTCCTGATATTAGCAGTTTTCGCGGCAAGAACTTTCACACTTCTCGATGGGACTACGACTACACCGGTGGCGATCACACGGGTGGTCTCACTCGATTGTCCGATAAGCGAGTTGCCGTAATCGGGACCGGTGCGACCGCAATACAGTGTGTTCCCTTTCTTGGTGAGTACGCGAAAGAACTGTATGTCTTTCAACGGACACCTTCGTCGGTCGATCTACGTGGAAACAAGCCAACCGATTCCGACTGGTACAAATCACTAGAACCCGGTTGGCAACGCAATCGTCGAGAGAATTTTGCGGCAACACTAGCAGGACAGAATCTTGGTGAGGATCTCGTTGCGGATGGTTGGACCGACATCGTACGTCGACTTGGGTTATCTCTGAGAGCACGAGGTTCCGATGCGGGAGAGCTCGACATGGACGAGATCGCGCTCCGGTCAGAAATCGCGGATTTTCAGAAGATGAATGAAATCCGAAGTCGTGTCGATGAAACCGTAACGAAACCGGCGGCCGCGGAAGCGCTAAAACCTTGGTATCGTCAGTTCTGCAAGCGACCTACCTTTAACGACGAGTATCTTGAGACGTTTAACCGGGAAAACGTTCACCTAATCGACGTGGCGGACGCCAAAGGTGTGGAGAGAATTACCGAAACGTCTGTTATCGCCAACGGTCAAGAGTATGAAGTGGACTGCATCATCTATGCAACGGGCTTTGAGATCACAACGGACGCACACCGTCGCGTCGATTTTGACACGATAGGTCGCAATGGTCTATCACTCTACGATCATTGGCGAGACGGCTTTCGAACATTACATGGCTTGAGTAGCCATGGATTCCCGAATTGGTTTACGATCGGGATTAATCAGAACGCGTTTTCACCGAATATGACGGCGATGTTCGATGACCAAGCAATGCATGTTAGCTACATCATCGATGAAGTTATGCAACGCGAAAAACAAAGTATTGAAGTAAGTGCTGAAGCAGAGGAAGCGTGGGTTCAAGAGATTGTTCGGCTTGCTGGAACAGGTCCTATGAGCTTTCTAAACGAGTGTACGCCGGGCTACTACAACCGAGAAGGAACCGCCTCTACGGGCAGTCGACAGAATGCGGGTTATGCACCGGGTATCAACGTCTTTAACAATCTATTAAAAGATTGGCGTGAGACGGGCGACCTTGAAGGCATGGTGTTAAACTGACGGACGGCTTACAAGTACGCAGCCCACGTCGTTTCACCTGTTTATTCAGACCTTAAGCAAGTTGCATAGTACCGTTGCACGCCTTGAGGGCTACTTATTTGTACTTAACTCGATTCTGACACAAACGTGGTGATATATCCGACCATCTCGCTGAACACATCATCGGTGCGTTGTCGCGTTCGCTTCAGTACCTTGTAACCGTGGTCGGCAGTATCCAGCCAATGGAGCTCTGCATTCAGTCTGGTTACAACGCCTTCCATGAGGTCGCGCTGCGCCATACCATCGCGTGTACCTGAAAGGAAAAGCATCGGCACCGTTATCGCATCCATATGTTCCGCGCGCGCGACGCCGGGTTTCTTTGGCGTATGTAAAGGAAATGAACAGAACACGAGCCCCGAGACGTCCAAGTCATGGTCGACAACGGCGTGGGACGCCATCCTTCCACCAAAGCTGTGACCGCCTAGGAAATATGGACCGCTTAGCTTTTCTTGAGCCAACTCAAGTGCGGCCTTGATTGCGAGGGTCGCTACCGCTTGTGAGTCGGTCCGATTTTTACGTGCTTCCATGTATGGGAAGTTGAAGCGCAACACGGAAATCTTCGATTCGTTGCACCTGCCTGTGATCTCTTCAAGCGTTCCATGGTGCATCCCAGCACCGGCGCCGTGTGCGAATACCAACGACGCAATCGAGTCTGAAACCTTGTCGATACGAGCGGTAACGTCGAACTCGTCAAATTTCAGACGTTGCTCAGCCATAGGAATAAAACTAAAACTCGTCGACCGAGTTGATGATCTTGCCCACTAACCCGTACTCCAGTGACTCTTCCGCACTCATCCAATAGTCACGATCGGTGTCCTGCTCAACGCGCTCGATTGGTTGCCCTGTTCGCTCAGCAATGATCCCATTGATGCGTTCTCGCGTCTTGACGATTTCACGAGCGTGGATCTCAATGTCAACCGCATCGCCCCCAAATCCCGCCGAAGGTTGGTGTATCAAAAACCGAGTGTTCGGTAAACAAAGACGGTTTTCTTTCTCCGCAGCTAAATAGATGTGTGTCGCAATGCTGCCTACCCAGCCGGTACCCACGATACGGACCGGCGGTTTGATGAACTGAATAACATCAAAGACGGTATCACCCGATTCAACATGCCCGCCGGGTGACCCGAGGAACATCGTTATCGGGTCATCGTTCTCGTACGCTAGCGCCAGTAAGTCTTC
The DNA here is from genome assembly GCA_026707905.1 of Gammaproteobacteria bacterium. Classification (GTDB taxonomy): domain Bacteria; phylum Pseudomonadota; class Gammaproteobacteria; order Pseudomonadales; family Azotimanducaceae; genus Bin55. The sequence continues at coordinate 3,120 of JAPOVY010000059.1, forward strand.
AGCCGTTTCTTGAGCACAGGCTGAGTCGATTTCACCAAATAGCGTTAACGTTCGATGATCGAAAAGGATTTTGTGAATGTTGACGCCCGGAGTCTTCCGTTCATCCGCGGAATCTCCGTCCTCTTCGAGAGCAAATCGCTTTAGTCGCACTAATTCCGACTCCTTTCTGATTCGTTTCTTGTCCTTCAATTAACCGTGAACAAGATGTCCGCATAAAAGTAGCGACCATAGTCGCGGTGGACGTCAGCCATAAACCCAAAATAACGATCAGCCAAAGGCGCACGCTCGTTGAGCAAGTTATTGACACCGAACCTTACGCGAGTTGGCGTATCCCCAATGTCAAATCGATAGTCGACACGGGCGTTCCAAGTGGTCATCGCGTCGAGCCAATATCGCGTACCATCGCTCAAGGTCAGCGAATTCTGATATACCTTCCCGATCGTCGTTTGCGATATCGAGCCTCCCCAAGGATCTTTGCGCCACCTCGCTAGCAATGTGCCTTTGTATTTCTGATTACCATCGCGCTGTACGAGATCGTCAAAACCGACGACAGGGATGTCGCCTGGTAACAAGCCAGATTCTTTCGCTTCAATCAATGTTGCAGCGTCTCCACCTGCTTCCTGCTCAAATTTCTCCAAGAATGATGCTAAATAACGAATACTGAACTCGCCGTAGTCTGTGTCAGCTTCCCAGTAGATTCCGAGATCGAATCCTTGAAGCGTACGAGTGTCGAGGTTGGCGTAACGGTCGTTTACTCTAATCGCTTGTCCAGCAGGACAAATACCAGCCGCTTCGTATACGCCGATTTCATCCGCCGCTGTGATGGATTCGCGAACAACGGCGGGATTAGTCTCAAGCGCGTCACAGTTCGCGCCGCCATGCTGAAGTCGGTACACGAGGTCAAGCACGGTATGGTTCTCTTCGCCAAATAAGCCGATGGTATCTTCCTTCACGATCGACCAGTAGTCGGTGGTAATCGTCAGTGAATCAAATAGATCGAATACCAAGCCAACTGAGATATTGTCGGAACGTTCTGGGACAAGCTCATCGCTTCCTTGCGCCGTACGTTGCGTTGAGTTAACGCAGTCGACAACGTCCTGTTCAGGATCGCCCCCCTGATTAGCAGCATAAAAACAGGTGTAGTCCGTTCGGGTGTTTTGTCGTGCGACGATATCTTCATTGACGGTTACTAAGTTCGGAACCCGGAATGATTCAGACCACGAAGCGCGCAAGGAAACCGGCTCCGCAATCTGCCATCCAGCAGCCAACTTTCCGACTACGGCGCTATCCACATCTGAGAATCGCTCAAATCGCAGTGCAGCCTGAGCTTCGATATTTGTCACTACGGGAATAGCGAGCTCTGCGAACAGTGAGTCGACGCGTCGCGATCCACTGTTATCGGGTGTAGGACTGCTATTTATGACATCAGAAACAAATGGAAACGTATCACCATCAAAGTCCGTAAACACGAAGGTACCGTCGAGCCTAGGATCCCGATCATCCCTAAACCACTCGCGACGGTGTTCGTATCCAATCAATGCACCCATCGGTCCAGCAGGTAGTTCAGCGACTGCAGGATTTGAGAACTTTAGGTCCCACATGAACAAGCCAGCGTCGTTATCGCGATACACGTCGATAAGCGCTCTTTCAATATTGCTGTCCACCCCACCACTGAATGGGTTGTACGCCGCAGGTGTTGGATCGTTAAGCGCTTCTACCATGAGTAGATTCGACACACGATTTCCGGTTTCGTCGAGTCGCCTCGCGATTGACCAGACGACCGCGGTATCCCAATCCCAATCATTTCTCACACCTCGCAAACCTTGAACGACGCGGAATACCGAACCATCGTTGCTTACCGACCGCGGCAACTCAGCGAACCGATAGTTGTCGATTTGGAGTTCCAAGCCGCTGCAGGGGAGGTCCGATCCAACCAGTTCGTCCGGTAAGCGATTCGGCGAGCCGCATGGACCGAGCGGGTTGTAGTAGTTTTCAGCACCGACTCGTAATCTCACGGAACTGAATGACGCCGATGGGTGCCGATTCATGTGAGATTCGGACATGTAATACAGCAGCTCCGTGTACGCCTGTAATGTATCGGAAAAGTCGTGATTAATGAATACGAGAGCATTGCTCCGCTGGAGTTCAGACGAAAGGTCACGAAACTCGTTTATGTTGTAGCGCTCCACGCCTTGCCCATCCGGAGCACCACACGTATGGATACTCAGCGCGTATGCGCACTTCGCATGACCCGATGGGAAAACTTCAAACTCTCCTGAACTATCAGTAACCGGACCCCGAATATCAAGCCGCGACACACTTCTAACGGAATCAAACTGACCGTATAGATTGTTGACGCTCGTATTTCGGAACCGTGTGTCATCACTCCACGGCGAATCTTCAGGCACGAGTCGTCTAAGGTCTGCGTCTGCCCATTTATCGTCCTCAGAGGAGTGAATTCGATCGCGCGCGTAAAAATCAAACATAACGCCGACATTAGTCGCACCATCGTTGAAGAACCCACCCCATTCAACATTGGTTGCGAAGGACGTTCGCCCAGCAATTTCATATGAATTGACCCGAGACTTGATTCGCAAACCTTCAATGTCATTCTTCAGCACAGTATTGACCACGCCGGCAACCGCATCGGCACCATAGATGGCAGAAGCACCGTCTTTCAATAACTCGAGCCGTTCAACCCCAAAAACCGGCAACGTGTTTGAGTTAACTGTGTTAACCGGTACAAAACTACCACCGATCGCTTCAGTTTGAAAGCTCGCGGCATTGACCATCCGACGGCCGTTGAGCAGAACCAGTGTATTACCTGTACCGAGATTGCGAAGGTTGAATGCACCGATGTCGCCCCGTGCTGAATTGACACCGCCACTTATATTTTCTTCTTCATTGAAGAAGTTCTGCCCTTGCTCAGGGAGCATTTCTAGCAACTCATCGCCGGATGTCACCCCCATCGTATCGATGTCGGATGCATCGATCACGGTAACCGGTAAAAGACCCGATACGTCTGCACCACGGATCTGCGTTCCCGTGACAACCACCTCCTCGATGACTTCGGCTTCTTCGCCTTCATCTTCTTCCTGAGCGGTCATACTAGGTGCGAGTAATACAGCAATTGATGTCAGCGATACGATCAATTGAGGGATAAACCGATGGTGCATAGGGTTGCCGCCTGATTAAGTGGTTTTGGAGAAGGCTGAATCAGAGCAAGAACTCGATGGTGTTCAAGATTCGCCGGTGGGAATTAAACGCATAAACGACTGAACTTCAGCGGTTCAAGAGCAATATGAAGCATCTCTGAACACGATGCGCATGAAGCGTTCTCCATCTCAAGTAAACCGATAGCCCATGGAGGCTGCCTGTAATACAAACTCGTAGTGACCACGACGCTGCGTCAATAGCTGACAAATGGTCTATGATCGTGCAGTTTTCGCAGAGCCGTTTGACGCTAGTTACCTTATTCGATCGGTCATACCATAACGAGTCCACCAGGCAGCCAAATTCACCAGAAAAATAAAAATTAGCAGCTACACGAAACGTAGACGCTCGCTCGTGGCGCGCCGCTACCTCACGGATATCCGAGAGCATTCCTCGTCGTGAAGTAAATTGTCCCAAAGAAATTGAATTTCTGCCCCTAAACTCAGTAAATTTCTGCCTCTAAAAAGTCTGAGTTTGTGCCCTTCGCTAGGTACCGGTCCCTCCCGCATCTTTTTGTAACGTCTAAAAGGTTGATGCACGGACAGAATACAACACGCGAATCGACGAACGGCCGCTATGTTGAGGGCTCGATCGTTTCGAAAGGTGCGCACAACCTTGAACGGGTGTTCGAACAGGAACTCGTCCAATGTCTAATACTGCCGAAGCTGTGCTTATTGAAGACCTGCGAGGGCGATAAGTTCACGATCCACGTAAATTCGCCATGACTAAATCTCAGCGAGCCGTGAGTGCGAAACTGCACAACGAAACAACGCCGCGAAATACGAGCGAGTACTTTAGTCGCGTCCTCGATTGCTGAGGTTTCGCAGCTCGGCGTTTAGCCGGTCTTCTGCGTAGCTAAGATGGGCACGGCGAGCCAGCAGCCAACGTTCGTGTTCCGTTAACGTGTGTCTGTGTTCAGCGATCGAGTCGGTAACCGCATTCTCAGATGGACCTCCTCGAACATCTCGAATCGCGATGAAATTGCGTGGATCGTTCGCGTTTTGAATCTCTTCGACTGGAATTGGCAGCGGTTTTCCTACGACTTCTCGGTAGATTCGCTGTAGATCATTCGTCGGAACATCAACTAATCGTTGATTCGTGGCTCGAGCGTGCTCGACGAGTTGCTTCGCATACTCGTGAGCCGTTCGGAACGGTATTTGAGCTTCACGATATAGCGTTTCGGCAATCTCGGTCGAGGTCGAAAAGCCGCGAGTCAACTCTTGCAAAGCGATATCCTGATCAACGTAAGTTTGTTCAAGAAGCGTTTTAAACCGTTCGAGTACGGATGTTGCGAGCGCCATCGTCTCGATTAACGGTGTGACGGTTCGATAGTCGTGCATGCCCGTATCAAGATTGTGATTCATTAGCTGCAACGCATTCGTTCCGGCCAGAACCTGAGCTGCTAGCGTGCGAATACGATCCAATTCACGTGGATTACGTTTCTGTGGCATGATGCTACTGCCACTAACTAGCTCATCGCTAAGGTAGATCCATGGACGCGGATTTCGTTGCTGTGAATGTACATTCGCTAGAAATTTCGAAACCGTTGCTGTGTTTTGTGACATCACAGCAGCGATTTCGAGTTTGTAGTCCGCTGTTGATAAGAAATTAGCATCGTAGGTGTTCGAAATGAAGTCGTCGAAACCGAGCCACGCTGCAAGACGCTCTCTATCAAGACCGAAACTAGAACCTGAACCGGCCGCAACTCCAAGTTGACTCTTATTTAGTCGGTCAAATGCGTTTTGTAACCGCTGGATATCTCGTGAGAGCGCAGCATCAAACGCCAGCAGCAAGTGTGCGTACGTTGTTGGTTGAGACGGTACACCGTGCGTGTACGCTGGGATAACCAAATCACGATGAAGCGAGGCGACATCTAGCAGTGCGTTCCGAACTTTGACTAGTGCATCGTAGTAGTTCATGACGTGGCGTCGCACGAGCATTCGTCGAGCAATACCGTGTAAGTCCTGTCGAGATCGACCGATATTAACATTGGAGGCTTCTGGACCTAATTTATCGATCAACGCTTCCTCAAGCGTGAGGTAGTTCTGTCCCGATGGCCACCCTTCTTGTTCTGCTCTAGTCTTGTAGACCAACTGTTCTCGAGCGATTCGTTCCGCTAGCTCGGGATCAATCAATCCTTGTTCGTCGAGCACCAGCAACGAAGCGCTATTGGCATTTACCATCAGGCAAAACAACGTACTGCACGACTCAACATCACTATCGGATGCAGCCGCTACTAACTCGCCGTAAATCGAAGCCACCCCGAGTGCGAATTCGGCAGCCGTTCGTCTCACATCTTCTGGATTTGATTCATCGCCGACTTCATAGGTGATCGACGGAATCGCATAGGTCTTGAAAAAGTACCCTTTTGCCGTGCCTTGCTCCGTAAGAGGTCTAGGAGCATATTCAGGTAGTTTCGCGTGTTCGCGGTCGCGCACAAATTCAAGCCACTTCACCGCAAATCCGTCTGGCGTCGTTTTATCTTCCGGCATCTGGGTGTAGAGCACATCACGCCTGGTTGAATGAAAATCAATATGAAGGACGACGTCCTTGCCTAGCCCGCCCAACTCCGAAAGGTACCGGACGACTGATTGAATCTCAGGTTGTGCTTGGTCGAACCAATCCCGATTGAGGTCGGTTCCACGAAGATTGTGTCGCCAATAACCTTCTTGTACGCCATCTGGATTGAGTAGCGGCAAGAAGACAATCATGTGCTGGCGGAAAAACTCAAGTACATGGTTGTTCTGGTCGTCGTGAGCATCAGTTTTGAGTTGAAGTAGATTCTCGGCAAACGCCATAAAAGCGATCGCACCGGAGACCTCCGGCGGATGTTGCCGACCCAAAAGAATGACCACGCGCGACGCATCTGGATTCAACACGAGTGCTTCGATCGGCCGTTTGCTTACTGAATAACCGAGCGTTTTCCGCGCGAGAAATGGATAGATATCGACAAGTCGCGAGATCCACGCACTATACATCGATTCATCGATGATTGGCTGTGCAGACACGTATACAAGCCGTTCACCAATCGGGATCGCAAACGCCACACTTGAACCGTCGTCGCTCTCTACGACGTGCTGATCCAAGCGAACCCAATCGCGTTTATTAAAACTGAATTTCGGCGGATATCGATGGGTCGTATTGCTATAGCGAAGCGAGACCTTGACTGAAGCATTAAGGTCGCCCATACGCTCGACGGAAAAACCATACCACGGGCTCGGGTTAATCGGTTCGTCTTCGGGCAAAATGGAAAGTACGAACGAGTTCTCATCAAGTACTTGACAAGAATCAAAGTTGGCTGTTGGGTAGTTTTTGGAGATTTGCGCGACACTTGATGTGCAAATATCGATGTCTTTGGCTACGACTAGACTGCACAAGCATGCGCTAGTTAATATGAGAATTCCACGACAGCGCATGCACGTAACCAGCAAAAACGAACGGCGCAATTGTGCATGCACGTGGCGATGGACTCACCTTTATGATTGCGCGTCTTCTTCACCGCCTCCGTGCATTTATCTTTGTCCGATCACAACATCGAGACGATTTCTCGTCGCATCAGCGAGCACGAACCAGAACTGTTTACACCGTCTCGGCAAACGAGACAAGCGGCCGTTGCAGTCGTACTACATCAATCCTCAGATCAGACCCAGGTGCTGTTCATAAAACGTGCAACCGTTTCAGGCGATCCTTGGTCCGGTCATATGGCGTTCCCCGGCGGACACAAGGATGACAGTGATCGGGACCTCGTTGAAGCCGCAGTACGGGAGACAGAAGAGGAAATCGGCTTAGATTTGCGGGATTCCTGTTATATCGGACCTCTATCGCATCAACGAGCTGCGCCGCGAGGCAGAACGATCGACATGCTGGTCGCACCGCACGTTTTTGTCGCCGACTCGATCCCAGGTCTTTCTTTAAACCATGAAGTTGACGCGGTCGTGTGGGGATCGTTTACGGAAATGTTCAACGGCGACAACCACGACGTGGAGTTTCGTGCGATCGCCGACGCACAAGTTGCGTTCAACGGTTATCGAATTCAACAGCGCCACTTTGTCTGGGGATTGACGTACAGGACGCTGCAAACGCTTTTTAGCGCTGTGGATCCAACGTACAGCGAGCCGAAGGAACCTGCATAGTATGAAACGCGCTACGTTTCGCCGGACTTCAGTTGCTCAGCTCGTTTTAGAAGGTGCTTTTTGATCCGAATCGGATCAAAATCGAGCTGAGCTTGTGCCATCCCTGTATTAAATATCTCTTCGTATCGTTCAATCAGTCCTTCCTTGAACAGAAAATGAGCGATGCCGTCGAATACCACATGCTTGCCCAGAGCATCAGGCAGCGTCGAGTCGTAGCTAAAAAGATACTTGGCATAGCCTTGCTCGCCATTGCTCAGTAGGTTGGACATTGCCCAATGAAAACCTTCTGCGTGGCCCCAGAAATGATCACGTAGCATCGTAGCGATCGCCTTTCTTCCTGCGAATTCACCATAGAATCCGTCGCTATATACGCCATCTTCAGTGAAGAGCGCCGCTAATGCTTCACCGTCATTACTCTCGACTGCATTCGTGAATTTCTCGACAATATCTTCGAAATGATTCGTGTCATTCACGTTAAATCACCTTTTCGTTTTTATAGACGTGTGGCTGAAGGACATTTTCACCGGAATTGTTTGAAACGGTAAATCGCTCTATTCAACGCGTGTAAGTAACGAATCGAAAGATCTCAATTTCCTGTAAATGTCGTACCTCTCCGACAAGGTCGTTGCCCGTTATCCCGCGCTAGGTCAACGCGAGTACGTCAAATATTTCGCCGCCTCGCTTGCAGCTGTTGGCGCAACACAGTTAGTCACCTTCGGTCAACTGTGGCTCGTATATGAAATAACCGCATCGCCCATCATGTTGGGTTGGCTCGGTGCAGCAGCCGCAGTTCCTAACTTAGCCATCACGCTGTTCGGTGGCGTAATCTCTGATCGCTATGACAAACGATCAATACTCCTGATTACATCCGGTGGCAACATGCTGCTGACTGGCGTTCTCACGCTTCTGGTTCTATTTCGACTCGTGGAGGTGTGGCACGTGTTACTGATCGCGGCACTATCCTCAATCCTAAACGGTTTCGATTGGCCGACGCGGGTCGCTATTTTTCCACAGCTTGTAGACCGCGAGGAATACCTGAGCGCGGTCGCGCTCAATTCATTTATCTGGCAAGTGATGCGTATGGCAATTCCCGCACTCGCTGGTTTCTTACTCTTCTACACGGATTCTAGCGTTGTCTTCGGACTCGCCACCGTCGGCTACCTCGCTATGTGTCTGACGATGTACGCGCTACAAACGCGGCCCATTGAAACTGCCAGCTCTGAGATTGGTGCCGTCACCCAGATCATTGAAGGGATTAGCTTCATTTTCCGTCACGACGTCTTTAAGTACTTACTTGCGCTGACATTTATTGGGATGTTCTTCTGTAACTCGCACGCCCAACTGATGCCTATGTTCGCAGAGCTTAATCTACGCGATGAGGTAGGGTTCGGACTGCTTATGACCGCAGGTGGTATCGGCTCGATCGTTGGAACGATCGTCATTGGTGGAAACCGTCACGAACGAAACCTTACGCACATGATGCTGTCAAGCGGAATCCTTACGACTGTCACCACAGTGGGATTCACCGTTGCGTCGATATTCGCATGGTTCTACATTGCGCTTGTTTTGCAGTTTGTCGCCGCGTTCGTCGCTTCCGTGTTCCTCATTTCATCGATGACAACGATGCAATTGAGTGTGCCCGATCAACTACGGGGTCGCGTCATGGGAATTCACACGATGTGCTACAGCCTCTTACCACTCGGCGGCCTATTCTTAGGAAGTCTCACCGAATTTGCGAATGTGCTGACCGCCGTGATAAGCGGGTCCGGAATCTACTTTATCGCACTGCTTGTCGTCCTCGCAGGAACCGCCAGCATGCGCGACCTAAATTTCGCGACATTGCGGCAGATTCCGTTCGAGGATTCTAAAAGCCGATCTCAGTCCGCCGCTACGAGTGCTTCAATGTCACAGGATACACCAGTCCCGCCAAGACCGCAGTAACCGTTCGGTACTTTTGCGAGGTACTGCTGGTGGTAGTGTTCCGCATAATAAAACGGACCGGCATCTAACACTTCGGTCGTAATCGCCCCGTAACCCGCTTGTTTGAGATTCAATTCGTAACGAGCCTTCGATTTTTCGGCTTCGTCCCGTTGGCTTTCATCAAACACGTAAATCGCCGAGCGGTATTGAGTACCAATGTCGTTACCTTGGCGCATACCTTGTGTTGGATCGTGACTTTCCCAAAACGTACGTAAAAGCTCGCGATAGCTAATGATCTGGGGGTCAAATACGACAAGCACGACCTCAGTATGTCCCGTCCCACCTGAACAGACTTCTTCGTACGTTGGATTGGGCGTGTGTCCGCCTGCGTATCCGACTGCTGTCGTATAAACGCCGTCGAGCTGCCAAAACGCTCGTTCTGCACCCCAAAAGCAACCGAGACCCGCAACGAGGCATCCCATGCCTTCCGGAAAAGGTTCTTTGAGCGGTCGTCCATTAACAAAGTGCTGCGGCGGAACAGGCATCGTCTCAGCTCGACCGGGAAGCGCGTTTTCCGCGCTTGGTATGGAGAGTTTGCGTAGTAAGTTCATAGTTCCGCCTTACCGTCCAGTTGAAACCGCAACCTATAATTTTAGGTGTCATCGCGAGCCTACATGCGCCTCAAAACACATCTAGTTGCGCCTCTTATAGCCTATTTTCTTTACGGATGCGCAAGTCTCTCCCCACCTGATCTTGAGCTGTTGTCGAAGATTGACGATTTCGACATTGTCCAGCAACGACAAGATGAGTTTCTCGCACTACCCGATGCGCTTTCTCGGCTGACGGATATGCGGACCTACTCCGAGGAAGTAGGCGTTCTATATAGCACCGAGTCACTACGCCTTGGACCGCTAGGTTCCGCCCTCATCGCCAAGCACGATGCGAGCCTCAATGGGCACCTCGTTCTACGCAAGTTCTACGGTCCGTTAGACGAGGAAGCGGCTACAGCGCACACGCGCTGGGTCGAACGAATCAAAAATCACGCTTCGCATGGTCGCAGTGGTTCGCTTTCAAAGCCGTATCGAGCCCTCACGATCGAAGACGCTCATGCCTTTGTCGTTGAACGCGGGGATTCGGTTATTGGATCAATGTACGGTGAGAATGATGAGTTCCCACTCGTTGCCTACGTTATCGCTCGTAAACCGACGGGCGACGTTGAGAAGATTTACTTTGAGATCAGGTCGTATGAGCGTTGGCGAGAGCTAACTCCCGATCCCGGCAATGCGCAACCTGTCGATGTCATTCGCGAACTCGCCCAGTTACAGGACAATTCAGCACAAGTAGCGTACGGCATCTACCTTCTCGAAAATGCCGCCAGTAATCCTGAACAGCGAGACCAAATTGTCACGACCGGTCGCAATTGGTTGCGCACGGCGAGTAACGCACCAAATGCCTTGCCCTCCTATTTTTTAGCGAATGACGAAGTCGCGCAACGCAACGAGCGCGGGGTTTCTTGGGATCGCGTGAAATCCCGTTACGAACGCGCAATCCAGTTAGGCTACACAGATGCTCAAGTGAGTCTCGGCAGGCTTTATCTACAAGGGGTATTCGGCTCACCAGAACGTCGTATCGGTCTCGAGCTTTTTGAGTCGGCTGCGGAAAAAAACAATGTCGATGCTGCTTCGGCCCTAGGTGCGTTGTTGCTGAGTCAAGATCCTGACGATGCGATCGACTATCTGAGACTAGCCGCGGAACTCGGCGACGCTCGTCATCGACTAGCGTATGTGCGAACAGTCGTTCATCCACCATTCGAGCAGCAGCTTAGTCCAGTAGCGTTCCGTTGGATCGAAGGACTAGCCCTAGACAACAACCAGGAAGCAATGATCCTGCTTGCGACCATTTACGCGAAAGGACTCTATGAAGGAAACGTTCGTATCCGACAAGCTCGGAGCTGGTACCGGCGTAGTGTCGAGGTCGAACCTACTGACGGCCAGAACGTCAATGAAGTTGCATGGGTGCTCGCAACAACGCATCTAAGACGCTTACGCAATCCGACCCTTGCCATCAAATACATGGACATGTTGATGTCGAACAACGCCAAAGCAAGGACAAGTCCGGAATACATCGATACGTGGGCTGCCGCATATGCGGCAGCGGGCGATTTTCGCCGCGCCATCGAACTACAGGAAGAAGCCGTAGCGATCGCCGAAGAGAGTCAGAGCGATGTCAAGCAGATACTTGAGTTGCACCTACGAAATTACCAAGAACGCAAGGCGCTAACGGAAAAGGTACCGTGATTGGTTGTCGTACGAAACGACTACAACACGATTCTGAGGGATAACTTACCAGTTCTTGACGTTCGTGCGCCTACCGAGTTCAATCGCGGGAGCATTCCGAACTCCACCAACCTGCCAATTCTCAACGATAGCGAACGATCGAAGGTAGGAATCGAATACAAACAACAAGGTAACGAAGCAGCGGTTAAGCTCGGCTTTAACCTGGTCAATGAACGTGAAAAAGAAATACGGGTCAGCTCATGGTCCCGTTTTCTACATTCCAACCCCGATGCACTGCTTACTTGCTGGCGTGGTGGTCAACGTTCAGAAATTGCGCAACGTTGGTTAGCCAACATCGGGATCGATGTTCCGCGAATCGCAGGTGGCTTCAAGGCGATTCGGCAATACAGTTTGGAGATCTTTGCACAATCGAACACGCGAAAGTGGATCGTCGTTGCAGGTTCAACCGGCGTTGGCAAGACTCAGTTTCTAAATAACTATCGAGAGTCCATCGATCTGGAGGCCATCGCGCATCATCGTGGATCGGCATTTGGGCAACTCGATACGCCACAACCTACACCCGTATCTTTTGAACTTGCGCTCACTCAATGTTTGCTACAGACCGACCAATTCAATTCGTGTCTGATTGAAGACGAGAGTCGCACGATTGGACGATTAGCGATACCGAGTCAGTTATACGCGGCAATGCAGACGTCACCAATCGTCGTCTTGGAATCTTCACTCGAGGCAAGAATTCAGCTTACTTACGAACGCTACGTCCGTAACGAGGACTCTTTCAAATTGTTGAATGCGTTAAAACGTATTCAGAAGCGTCTTGGACGAGAACGCTACGCGGTCGTAAAAGCGCAACTTGATCGAGCGATTGAAGGGCATTCTGAATCGTTGCATCTAGACTGGATTGCGAGGTTATTCGATTGGTACTACGACCCAATGTATGAGTATCAACTTAACCGCAAGCTTGACCGGGTTGTATTTAGAGGCAACACGTCAGAGGTGCGTGATTTCCTACGGCACGAATACCAGATTTTCCCGACTTGACAATGAGAGGACTGAAACGATATTTCACGCCTGATCAGTTACGAGTACTCTAGGTTCCGACGGCACAAGTAGCTGGTTTCGTAACGTAGTTATCGTGTTCTCCGCTCGTGCCCAGCTGGCTTTACGCACGTGACCGAATCCCTTGACGTTGCGATACGCAGTAAGTAGCTCAACCACAGTCTTGTAGTTGCTCTCGCTCAAATTGCCTGCTATGAGCGCAATATCACGAGTCAACGCTTCGAGTAGCCTCCGATCCAGTTTCCGTTCTTCACTAAAGCGAAACGGATCAAAAAGCGTACCTCGAAGTGCACGAAGTGAAGCGATGAGCTTTAGAACTGGACGAATCCATGAACCGATTCGACGCTTGTTCTTGGACGGATCGCGTAACCAAGTCGGTGCAAACGCGAAACTGATTTCCGCATTGTCGAATCGATACTCAACCTGTCGCTTGAAATCACCATCTGTCAGTAATCTAGCGACTTCGTATTCATCTTTGATCGCCATATAGTGATAGAGCGTATCTGCGACGAAACGTGTCACTGACAGCTCACTGTTAGGCACTTCGATGTCGTTGCTTCGTATGCGCTTTATCCACCTTAGATACGTACGGGCATAGTCGGCGTTTTGATAGATGTTCAGCCGCGTTACTCGCTTTTCGATGAAATCATCGAGCGTCATTTGACCTGAAGCTTGATCCGTAGCAATAGGAGATTTTGTCGAAGGCGTCGATTCGTCCGCTTTCTGCCGACCGATATTGAATGCGGCAAGATTCGCATCGACTGCTACGGCATTGAGTTCTATCGCTCGCTGGAGGCTAGCGAGACTGACTGGGATGAGTCCTCGTTGATACGCGAAACCCAGCAGTACTGAGTTTGCGACTGTCCCAGTACCAGCGAATTCATCTCCTAGCTTCAAAGCATCGATCGTCATCATGTCTACGACTGAACTAGACAACTCGTCAAGCACGCTCCCCTTACCGTGATCTTGCCCTGCATCGACCACAGAAAGATGCGACGGTGCGAGAACTTCGTTAACGACTGCTCGAGTGCGGTCCCGTGAGAGAAGTGGGGCGACCTCTTGGCTCGTAGCTGTTACAGGATCTGCCGCGATTAGAACGTCGGTCTCTTGTTGTGCGAGTCGAGTTCGCCACACGTGGTCAACACCAATCCGTACATGTGAGATAACAGCACCGCCCTTTTGCGCTAACCCAGTCATGTCTAACGTGCTCACTTGCTTGTTGTCAAGGTGGCAGGCTACTGCGATCACCTGACTCAGGGTAATAACGCCCGTGCCTCCGACACCGGCGATCAAGATATTCGCCGAGGCTCGTGTTATCGGCTCAGGTAGGTCGTTCTTCGATGGTATTGCATGTCCTAAACGGTTCCGTGGTGAACCTTTGATCTCGACAAACGCGGGGCAATAACCTTCAACACATGCGAGGTCTTGAATACAGTGAGCCTGCTCGATTTGCCGTTTTTCACCAAATTCGGTTTGTACCGTCTTGATCGCTGAGCACCCGGACTTTGCGACACAATCTCCGCATCCTTCACAGACGTCTTCATTGATCATCACGTAACGTTGAGGCGGAGGCACTAAGCCACGCTTGCGTTTGCGACGCTTTTCATTCGCGCAAGCGTGGTCGACGATCAACACCGTGCAACCTTCTATAAAACGCAGACGCCGTTGAACTAGATTGAGCTGGCTTCTTCCCGACACCGGATACCTCGCGCCTCGATGGGCACGCACGTCATCCGCAACTACATGGACCTCTCGGACACCTTCCGCCTTCACTTGTGCTACAACGTCGGCGACGGTCAGTTTGCCTTCGACTGCTTGCCCACCTGTCATCGCAACAGCGTCGTTGAACAGAATCTTGTAAGTGACGTTCACGTTCGCCGCTACGGATGCGCGAATTGCCAATAAACCAGAATGGGAGTAGGTACCATCGCCTAAATTGACGAAGACGTGGTTCGTCTCAGTAAAAGGAGCTTGGCCGATCCAGTTCGCTCCTTCGCCACCCATATGGGTGAACAGATACGTTTCCCGATGCATCCACTGCGCCATGTAATGACAGCCAATACCCGCAAACGCTCGACTTCCTTCGGGTAGTTTGGTTGAACCACTATGCGGACAGCCCGGACAAAACAGCGGTTTACGTTTGGCATTCATCGAAATTAACTCACGCCTAGACTCACTTTCTCTATTCGCGAATTTGCCGATATTGGGGATATCGATGTTCAACTTCGACCCGACGTCCACAAGCGCATCGATCATCGAATCAACCTGCAACTCACCGAACGGCGTCAATAGAGGTGAGCCGTCGAGATCTTCTTTACCCAGGATTGGAATATGCGTGTAACCGTACAGTGCCGTCTTCAGTTCCGTTTCTAAGAACGCACTCTTCGATTCAACAACGAGTGCAGCTCGCGCATCCTCAACCTGATTACGAAGCCACTCTCTATCGATCGGCCAAAGAAGACCAAGTTTGATTAATCGGATACCCGCCTGACGAATCTCATCGATCGTACTTAAGCCGAGAAGATGCAACGCTTGACGGATGTTTGTGTAACTTTTGCCTGTTGTTACGATCGCTAGATCTGGATGTTCTGGATTCACGACCACGTGATTGACAGGATTCGCTCGTACAAATTCGTGCACGAGTTTGAGCTTTCGCGCCATTCGACGTTCTTGGTCGTGTGGCGTATCAACGAGCCGAATGTGGGGGTCGAGATCCAATGACGGGAAGATCGGTGTCAAAAGTCCGCCTCTGTCAATCGTCGCTGAGCTATCCATAACCGATGTCTGTGCCAGCATGGCTGACCAACAACCCGTAGAGCGCGACAACGCCCAGCCGTACAAGCCGAATTCAATTAACTCACCAACGTCCGTCGGATCCAGAATCGGAATCTGCAGATCACGTAGCAAACCTGCGCTATCACTCGGGAGTGTCGATGACTTACAGTCAGGATCATCACCCACAAGCGCGAGCACCCCGCCAAGCGGCG
>JAPOVY010000083.1 GCA_026707905.1 Gammaproteobacteria bacterium
GCTTGACCTCGACAGTCGTACAAATTACCTAGCAGATAAAGGCCGCTACAAGACGTCGGTTGAAGGAGTATTTGCCGCAGGAGACTGTCGACGTGGCCAATCACTCATTGTATGGGCTATCAACGAAGGACGAGAAGCTGCTCGCGAGATTGATCGCTTTCTCATGAAATCGACAACGCTGACAGGCTGACTGCGCTCGACTACGCCATTTCACTCGGATCAACGTCTATCGACCACCGGGTTTTGCGCGATGTCGGACGCATGCGTTCGACGGTTTTCAACGCGTCGTGGAGCTGACGTCGCTGCGGCGCTATAACGACCCCTTGAAATCTATATTGGCGCGCGACCCTCGTGATAGGCGCGGCCGCCGGTCCTAGTACTTTTACATCACACTGTCGAAGAACGTTCAATACCTCCGCACAAAATTCTTCTGCCACGCGCTCATCAGGTCCTTCTGCACGAATGACCGCCATCTGTCCAAATGGTGGAAAGTTCGCTTCTCGACGTAAACGCAATTCCGTCTCAGTAAATCCTTCGTACCCGTCTCGCACCAATGACTTTAGGTCCGGGTTATCTGGATCGTAAGACTGAATCCAGACCTCACCACGCTTTTCTGCACGCCCTGCCCTCCCGGCAACTTGAACAATCAGCTGTGCGGTGCGCTCGGGTCCCCGAAAGTCCGTTGATAGAAAACCGTTGTCTGCTGCGATCACCGCGACCATCGTCACATTCGGAAAGTGGTGACCTTTTGCAAGCATCTGTGTTCCAATCAGCAACCCGTCTTTCGCATGCTGTAGTCGAGTGAACATTGCGGTCAGCTGCCTGTTCGTTCTGACACTGTCACGATCGATTCGATATCGCCGGACGTCAGGGAAGGTCTCTGCGAGCGTCTCCTCGACCTGTTGAGTGCCGACTCCGAGCGTAGCGATTGATGTCTTACCGCAGTCCGGACACCTCGAAATCGGTTGATACCTTCGTCCACATGAGTGGCACTGTAAGAGCCTAACAGGCACTTCGTGCCACGTTAGTCGGACATCACAATCTTCGCAATTCGCGGTCCAGCCACATTCTTTGCAGACGTAGTAGGTCGAGTGTCCGCGTCGATTGATCAGGATAAGAACTTGCCCATCGCGACTCAAGTGTTCCCCGATCGTTCTAAGCAACGGCTTGCATATCCCACCTTCGACCTGAGTATGTCTCATGTCCTGCACATGAAACGATGGTAGTTGCGCCGTACCGGGTCGCTGAGATAACTGAAGATACCGATAGCGCTTACTCCGTGCATTCATCACCGATTCCATCGACGGCGTTGCGCTTCCGAGTACGCAGGGAATGCCGAGTTTGCTGGCGCGCATGACCGCAATGTCGCGAGCGGAATAACGCAATGACTCGCTCTGTTTGTAAGACGCATCGTGTTCCTCATCGACGACGATGATGCCTAAGTTCTTGAACGGCGTAAAGATTGCCGATCTCGTTCCCACAATGATTGGCATATCGCCACTAGCCGCTTGGCACCACGTCGCGAACCGTTTGGCATTCGAGATCATCGAGTGCATAACTGCCATGCGACTAAATCGTTCATGGAAGCGATTTGTCATTTGCGGCGTGAGTGCAATTTCTGGCACGAGCACGAGTGCTTGTTTGCCTTGACGAATGACCTCGTCGATCACCTGAAGGTATACCTCCGTTTTTCCACTGCCGGTGATACCGTCTAGCAAAAATGTCTGGAATCTACCGAGATTTACTTTGATCGAATCGATCGCACGTTTCTGTTCAGCAGTCGGTGAGATTGGACTCGGCGTAATGATTTGCGACGTTGCGACGTCGCTTTTTTTCACCATACCTTTACGCTCAAGCGCTTCTAAGACCGGTCTCGTGATGCCGAACGACTTTAGGTCTGATTCTCGAACAACCTTATGTTCTAAGAGCACCTGCCATGTTTGCTGTTGACGAATTGCATTAGCCTTGATCGCCGAAAGGTTCGAGTTTTCAGCCAGTGACCACTGTTTCTCCGGTTCGATGCTGGCAGGATGACCACGGATAGCCGCTGTCGGTAAGATCGTCTCAAACACGGAACCTAATGGATGGTGGTAGTAATCCGACAACCACTTCCCCAACTCGACGACCTCTTCACTCAGTAGCGGTTGATCATCGATAAGCCGTTCGATATCTTTGAGCTCGAAATCAGATTGATCAACGTGGGCAACTACGACACCAACCGCGCGCCCGTGACCAAGCGGAACACTCACACGTGCGCCGATAGGCGGTCTCGACAGACGCTTTGGAACCGAGTAGTCGTATGTCTCCCACACCCGTCTTGGTACGACGACCTTAACGATATTTCTTTGGTTGTTCGGCATGGCAACGATTAAACGATTAGAATTCCGCACGCAAATTCCCGTCTACCACCAACATGAAACCCGATATCCATCCGGATTACCACCCTATTAAGGCGACGTGTAGTTGCGGAAATACATTCGAAACCCGTTCTACGTTGAAAGAAGATATCCACTTAGATATCTGTGCGAAATGCCACCCGTTCTATACAGGTCAACAGAAAATCGTTGACCGGGCAGGACGCGTAGAACGATTCCAAAAACGGTATGGGACCTCTTCATCAAAAGCTAACTAATTCTATATATTTATACAGTAGTTTACAGCGTTCTTAACGTAGGTTAGAACTGGCTCTTGTAACCTAGTTCAAGTCGTCCGATGTGAAAATCGGACCACACTATCCGATTAGGTGATAATCTCTGTATCTGCTTGTCAAAATTGCTGACGCATCCTTAAACCCTGTTTATCCGATATGCTGGCTAGCACGCACTTAGCCCGAACCTTAGCGTTTTGTGCCGTAATCGCGCTTACAAGCCTTGCGTCCGCAGGTACGGGATCGAAGCTTTACAACGAATTGCTGGATAACGATGGGTTCTACGAAGCTGGTGGCTGGCAAGCGTACGTTGAGCGGATCGGAAAAAACCTGCTCCACCATACAAACGGTGGTAATCGCAAGTTTTATTTTTTCGTCGTCGATAGCCCCGCCGTAAACGCGTTCGCGACGCCGGACGCGTACATATTTGTAAATCGTGGATTACTGATTTTTCTTGAGTCTGAGGACCAATTAGCCGCTGTTATCGCGCATGAAATCGGTCACGTGGTTGCTGAACACGGGAAGAAACAGCGGAATACTGAACTACTGGGTAAGGCAGCTGGTATCGCCGCGATGATCATGACCGGGCGCGGTGAGATGATGCAAGTGTCTGACGCAACAGCACGTACGATCGTTGCTGGCTACGGTCGCGAGAGGGAACTCGAAGCAGACCAAACCGGGGCCGAGAGCGGGGCAAAGGATGGGCAACACCCACGGCGAGTGAGCGAGGCGCGGCAAGTGTTGAAGGATCAATCACTCTTCGCCAAGGAAGTTCGAGGTCAACCGGCCACCTATCACGGTCTTTTCGCGACCCACCCACAGAACGACAAGCGGCTACACGAAATTGTCAGTTTTGCTATCGGCTCTCTCCCAGAGGACCTTATTGAACCGATTGACAATTTCTGGGGGCTTATGGATGGCATGAAGTTCGGTAGCGAAGCGATGACCGGGATGCTGTCACAGCACGTGTTCTTTGACAAGACCGCGAGGGTTGTAATTGAGTTTCCAACCTCTTGGTACGTACGTTACAACCAACAGCAAGTTACGGGTGAAGCGAAAGGTGGGACGGATGTCGCGTGGGTCTCTATTACTCGACACACGCCGGATGGCGAGATTGTTCCTGAAGAGTTCGTACGGGAAACACTAAAACGAACTGAGCTCGAAAATGAGCAACAGATAGATCTTGGCAACGGTCGACCTGCGTATGTTGCTGAGTTAAAACTGGCGGATTCGAATCGCTTTAGTCTACTGGCTGTGGTGCGTTTAGGTCCTGACGTATATACCGTGCGAGGTGAGACTGGACCTAAAGGTGACGTCGAACAGTTTCAACAGGACTTTATGTCGATTCTCCGTGGAATTCGAGACATGCGACCGAGTGACATTCAGCAAGATACGACGACAAAAATCAAAGTCATCGTTGCGAAGCCTGGGCAGACGTACCAGGACCTCGCTAACTTAACCCCAATTCGTAGTAACGCGGTACAAACGCTGAGATTATTGAACGGTGATTACCCACGTGGCGAACCTCGTGCAGGTGATTTCATCAAGATCGTTCAATGAACTAAGTAAGAACTCATCTACCTGTTAGATCTCGGAGCGCTCACTTAGCCAATTTGTTGTTACTGAGATCCAACATACCGCGTATCGCCAATACCACAACCGTGACAGTGATAACCAGCATTGAAATTACGCCAATAGCAACGCCAAGTAGCCAGAAAACCAACGAATAAACGAGAAATAGCATTACTACGATTGCGACGGCGAACGCGGCGAAACTCCACCAGAAAACTTGAATCTGCCACGAGTAGTGCGACACGAGCAGTCGCTCGCTTGTGCGTCGGCGCGCGAGGTATGCGAGCACAACACCGATTAATACGGCCACACCTCCCGCCAAGTAACCGATGATAAATAGAACGTATACGATGTAGGCAATCGATTTATCGATTGGCCTTTCGCTTCTATCTATGTCACCCTGATCTGACATAACGGACGCCTAATTCGTGAAGAAACCGCTCGCTACCGTGTGTAGCTTTCTTTGGTCTGATCGATTGCACGCCTCTCAAAAGATATTCTCCGGCGATACTGTCTCACTCCGTCCACCGCGTCGATCGTCAGCAAGCGTCGCGGGTGAATTCTCGTCTCTAAAGTACTCAAAGATTGCATCGTTCTGTGCGTGAGAAGCGAGCTGTCCCGTTTCTGGATCGATTCGAACGCGAACGATGCCGTTCGGTTGACGTAAAGGGTGATCCGGCACGTCAAGCAGTGCGGTTTCCATGAACCTCATCCAAATGGATAGAGGACGAGTCGAGCCGTATTCAAACTGGCCGAGTGATTGTTGTTGGGGGAATCCCACCCAGACTGTCGCGACTAGCTCTGGATGAAATCCATTAAACCATGTGTCAAGCGCTTCGTCGGTCGTGCCAGTCTTCCCTGCAAGGTCGGTGCGATTGAGTACAAGTGCCTTGCTGCCTGTGCCATGGAGAATGACATCTCGCAACATTGAGTTCATTAAGAACGCATTACGGGGATCGATGACCCTTGGTGCGAGTATTCGAGGTGATTCGCTCAGGTTTGAACCGTCAACAGTACTATCGACCGATGCTTGGAATCCCGTAGCTGCCTCGCATTCGACGCAAACGAGCGGGTAATGCGGTTCGTAGATCACAGATCCATCCCGACCGATTACCTTGTCAATGAGATGCGGTTGAATTTTGTAACCGCCGTTTGCGAACACACTATACGCGGACGCCATCTCAAGGGGACTATACGCAAGACTCCCCCCACCGATTGCGACTTGCGTATCACTGGGCATTTGGGTGGTATCAAACCCGAAACGCGGTAGATAGTCGACGACCTTGCTACCTCCAACGCTCGTTAGTACGCGGATTGACACGAGATTGATCGATCGCATCAGCGCTTCACGTAGACGAGTCGGACCTTGATAGGTTCCACCGTCATTTTTCGGTCGGTACGAACCTTCCATCGACGGATCCTCGAAGACTAAGGGCGCATCAAGGAATACCGTCGCTGGCGTGACACCATGGTGAAGTGCCGCGGAATAAACAAAGGGCTTGAAACTGGAGCCTGGTTGTCGGCGTGCCTGTGTCGCATGGTTGTATTGATTAACTTCAAAGCTATACCCTCCAACCAACGCACTCACCCCACCGGTATTGGGATTCACCGCCACTAGCGCACCTGAGACTGCGGGTATCTGCCCCAGAACCCACTCACCGTCTTGCATTCGCGTTCGTATAACGTCGCCAACGGATAACACTTCCCGCGCGCTGGTTGGTCGGAGACCTACATACGCATCATCGAGAGCCCTTCGAGCCCACTCAATCCCTTCCCATAGGATCGTTTCTTCATTGCCGTTCGCTCGAAGCACATTGGCTGATTGATTCCCTAAACTAAGAACGACCGCTGGTTCAAAGTCGTAAATCGTCGAATAGGATGCCAATTCCGCCAGAATGGTCTCAACGGGTAGTGCGGCATCGATACGGCCTTCCGGTCCTCTGTAGCCGTAAGCTTCGTCATAGATCTCTAATTCGCTACGAATGGCCTGTTGCGCCGCTGCTTGTTGTTCTAAATCGATCGAGGTATAGATAGAGAATCCAGTGTAAATATCGTCGCCGTAAAGATTGAGTAGTTCCTTACGCGCGATTTCCGCGGGATAAGGCGCGTGAAGATCAAGTTGACGCGTGTAGACCTTCGCGGTTATTGGTGTCGCAACAGCTTCCTCATACTCGTCAAGAGTGATGACTTTCGCATCTCGCATCCTCCGTAACACAAGGTTACGACGATCGAGTGCCCACTCAGGTCCGTTAATCGGATTACCAGCTTCCGGTCGTTTCGGCACACCGGCCAACATCGCTAACTGTGGAAGCGAAAGTTCGTTGGGTGGCTTGTTGTAATAGGTATACGCTGCCGCTTTCACACCATAGGCGCGTTTGCCGAACGGGACTACATTGATGTATAGCTCAAGAATCTCATCTTTCGTAAGCTCCCGCTCGATTTTGAGCGCGAGCAACATTTCCTTGACCTTCCGGATAACCGTCTTGTCACGTGACAGGTCGGCGACATTGCGCGGTAACTGCATCGTGATTGTCGACGCACCGCGTACCACCTCAGGTTTGAAAACGAGCTCAACCATATCGTTCGTGAGGGAAATCCAATCGATTCCGCTATGGTTGTAGAACCGTTTGTCCTCGGTCGCTATCACTCCCTGTAAATAGAGGTCCGGCGCATCCCGCAACGCAATCGGTAACAATCGCCGTTCACCAAACTCCGCGATTAGATTACCGTCATGCGTCAGAATGCGTAACGGCGTTTCGTAACGGTAGTGTCGATACGCTTCCGCTTCGGGGAGTTGTGGATCGAGATATAGAAAAAGGGCGGCTAGATTTACGGATAGCGCGCAGACGACCACACTGAAGACCCACGCCGCGACCTTGAATACGCTACGAGACTTGCCACTGGGCTTGATCAGCCGGTTTTCGAAAAACTTAGCTAACTTCGATAGATTCACGAAGCGATTTAGCCATCTCATGATCACAAATTATGTAGCCGTAATTTGACGCTGCGCAAGGCTCTACTGACAAGATTTTCGACAAAAACGGAACGGTGAAGTACATCGAAGCTGAAAACGCGGATCGAATGCCCTTCTCAACGTAAGCCGTTTTCGGTTGTTCATTCCGAGTACTCGGAACATGTTTAACGGTGGGCTTGACGGAAAATCCCGATAATTCACGTTTGGCGTCGCCATTGACCTTCGTTAAGCAAACTCCTGTATATGCTCATCTAGACGCCATTCATGTTTACACGCAGCATATTTCTAGTCGGCATGACAGCATCCGGCAAATCCACGATTGGAAAAGACCTCGCGGCACAGCTCGGCTTCCCGTTCTTCGACTCAGATAGTGTCCTTGAGGAACGTGCTGGTGTCTCCATTCCCTGGATCTTCGAGTTTGAAGGTGAATCGCAATTTCGACGGCGCGAAGCGTCCATCATCGATGAACTCTCTCAAATGCGGAATATCGTCCTTGCAACCGGTGGTGGTGCGGTCATGCGTGCTACGACGCGCGAGTATCTATCAGCACGAGGATTTGTGGTCTACCTCATAGCATCGATCAACAAAATCTTGGCTCGTGTCGCAGAGGACACGTCTCGACCGCTCCTTCAACACGACGATCCTGAAGTTGTGATTGAGAGGATGGCACGAGAAAGAGAACCAGTCTACGCAGCATTAGCGGATGCGACATTCGATACGGATGCCTATGCGAACGCGCACGAGATCGCGTTGAGTATTGCAACTTGGTATCACTCGATGGTCAGACATTGATTCCGTCACTTTCTCTAGATCTTCCAGACGGTCGAACCAGTGAAATCTACATCGGCTCAGGTTATCTCGGAGATCCGAGGTTGTCGGCAGCTATCGCTCTCAATACACGAGTTGCCGCAATTTCGAATGAACGCGTTGCCTCGCTATATGGTGACATCGTCGACCGTCTAGCGCCAAATCACGAGACGATTCTGATTGGCGACGGCGAACAATACAAATCACTTGAAACCTACAGCGAAGTCATAGACCAGCTCATTGAGCATCGATTCAATCGGGACGGAGCGATCATTGCGCTTGGTGGCGGCGTCGTTGGCGACTTGGCTGGTTTCGTCGCTGCTACCTATCAACGAGGGGTTCGTTTGGTACAGATACCAACAACATTGCTCGCTCAGGTTGATTCCGCAATTGGCGGCAAAACCGCAGTTAATCACTCAACCGGCAAGAACCTCATCGGTGCGTTTTACCAACCTGAAACCGTTCTCATCGACACTGACGTACTGTCCTCGTTACCCGATCACGTTTTTATTGAAGGGTTGGCTGAAGTGATCAAGTACGGCGTCATCTATGATGCCGCTTTCTTCGAGTGGTTAGAAGACAACACACAATCCGTATTGGCGCGAGAACCAGAAGCACTTCAATTCATCGTGCGACGCAGCTGCGAGATCAAAGCTGAAGTCGTCGCGTCCGATGAACGGGAACAGAACCAACGTGCGATATTGAACTTTGGACACACGGTTGCGCATGCGCTCGAGGCCGAAACCCAATATGGCGAGCTTCGCCACGGCCAAGCTGTCAGTATTGGTATGGTGATGGAGTCCGATCTTGCATGTCGCGAGAATCTATGCGACACGCAAACTGCACAGCGAATCCGCAATATCGTAGAAGCCTATCGACTTCCGCACACGGCGCCAGAGGTGGATGTTGCTCGATTGCTTGACAGCATGGCGATGGACAAGAAAGTAGTAGAAGGTGAGTTGCGCTTCGTACTGCCTAGAGCTATCGGCTCAGTTGTTGTGACAGGTGGATTCGACCAAGAGAACCTAGAGGCAACGCTCAACACATGAGCCCACGCGAATCGTACACCTCACCTTATCATTGTGATTCATCGATTTGTGAGGGAAGCGTTGGCAGGTAAAGCGCGGTCTAGGACCCGTAGTACAGGCGGGTTTAGTCTGACTAATTTCGTTGCAGGGTTCGTCGTCGGTTGTTTAGCATTGATCCTTGTTGCGGCGGTCGGGGTTCCGATGCTGGACGACTACCAACCTGATACCGTAGCCTTCCCTGATATCGATACATCAGCCGTGCAATACGAGTACGAATTCCCCGATATACTCGAGTCAACGAGGGAACGGGAACCCTCTGAAGTTCCGGTCCGAGAACTCGTAACGGTTGAAGAAACAGATGAAACGGCGCCCGTGCAGACGGTAGCGCCACCGATTGAGAGTTTTCTCCTTCAGGCTGGTTCATTCGAGCAACAACGCCACGCGGACGTATTTCGCGCGTCACTAGTGTTGCGAGGTTATCAGGCAAAGACAACCGCGGTGGATGTACCAGGAATCGGTCCACGGTATCGTGTCGTAGTTGGCCCATTCCCATCCCAGGCAGAAGCTCAAGCAGCGATCGACCGTTTAGACTCTGAGCAAGTCAGGGCCATCTTGCTTGGCATTCGGGAAACCTAACGACTCGGTCCGAGTCAATTCACTTTTTTACGATCTATTGAGCAATAGTGTGGAACAATTTCACGGAACCACCATCCTAAGTGTTCGTCGCGACAACATGGTTGCAATAGGTGGCGATGGCCAGGTCACGCAAGGTCACGTCGTACTGAAAAACAACGCGGTCAAAGTGCGTCGCCTATACAACGACGCTGTTATCGCCGGTTTTGCGGGTGGGACTGCAGACGCATTCACGTTGTTCGAGCGATTCGAAGCTAATCTTGAAAAGTACTCGGGAAATCTAACGCGCGCAGCGGTCGAACTTGCGAAAGATTGGCGAAGCGATCGAGCGTTACGGCGGCTTGAAGCGTTACTTGCCGTTGCCGATGAGAACAATTCACTTGTCGTGAGCGGTAACGGTGATGTGATCGAACCCGATCGAGGTCTAATCGCGATTGGCTCGGGTGGTCCTTACGCGCAAGCCGCCGCACTCGCGATGCTTGACAGTACGGAACTCGATGCTCGTACGATTGTCGCAAAAGCACTACAAATCGCGTCCGATATCTGTATCTACACAAACACCCAACATCAAATCGAGACGCTGAGCACAAATTAATGGTTATGACGCCTAGAGAAACCGTCGGTGAACTGAATAAGTTCATCATCGGACAAGACGCGGCTAAGCGCGCTGTGGCGATCGCATTGCGAAATCGCTGGCGCCGTATGCAGGTGGACGAAACGATGCGTGATGAGATCACACCGAAGAATATTCTGATGATCGGACCCACGGGTGTTGGCAAGACGGAGATTGCCAGACGGCTTGCGCGACTGACGAACGCTCCTTTCGTCAAGGTTGAGGCGACAAAATTCACGGAAGTAGGCTACGTTGGACGAGATGTCGATTCAATCATTCGGGACCTCGTCGAAGCGGCGATTGCGATCCAGCGCGAATCAGCAATGACTGAAGTGCAGTCCAGGGCTGATCACGCAGCAGAAGAGCGAATCCTCGATGCGTTACTAAAGGTCAGTTCAAAAGGCGGCTCCTCAGATCCGGCGAACGGCGATGAGGCGGCGATCGAGACAAGAGACTGGTTGCGTCAAAAGCTTCGCAATGGTGATCTCGACGACCGAGAAATCGACATCGACATTGCCTCGCAAGGCGTGAAAGTTCTCGTACCCGGAATGGGTGCTGATATGGGTGACCTTTCTGATCAGATCCAATCAGCGTTTGAGAATATCACGGGTGGTTCACGTCGTAAAACGGCAAAGTTGTCCGTGAAGGACGCGTGGCGACGAGCTCGTGAGGAGGAAGCGTCGAATCTGCTAAACGAGGACGAAATCCACAGCAACGCTATTAATCAAGTCGAAGAGAGTGGAATCGTCTTCCTGGATGAAATCGACAAAGTGGCGTCTCGCGATGACTTCGCCGGCAGAGATATCGCACATCAAGGCGTACAACGTGACCTGCTACCGATTATCGAAGGATCAACCGTTACAACGCGATATGGTTCGGTAAAGACGGACCATATCTTGTTCATCGCATCAGGTGCATTCCATCTATCGAAACCTTCTGATCTGATCCCAGAATTACAGGGCCGACTCCCAATCCGAGTCGAGTTGAGCGCGCTGACCCCGGATGATTTCGAACGAATCCTTACCGACACTGACGTTGCCCTTACAAAGCAATACGAAGCACTGCTCGCAACAGACGGTATAACCGTGGAATATACAGCTGACGCGGTAAGGCGCATTGCTGAAATCGCGTTTGAAGTAAATGAAAACACTGAGAATATCGGTGCGCGCCGCCTTCACACCATCATGGAACGACTGATGGACGAGGTCTCATTCAGCGCCGGCGACACGATCCAGGCGGTGAAGATCGACGCGAATTACGTGAATGAGCACCTTGAGGAGCTCGCGAAAGACCAGGATCTATCCCGCTTCATCCTCTAGATTCGTTTCTTTCCAACGCATGACACCCACCTCAATTACATATCACTCAAACGCGAAGACGCTAGAGATTGAATTTGAGGACGGCGTAACGGCAACACTCTCTGCCGAGGCACTTCGCGTGTTTAGCCCTTCAGCGGAAGTGCGAGGACACTCACCCGAGCAGAGCGTCCTGCAAACCGGGAAAAAACACGTCGGTATTAACAAAATCGAATCCATCGGTAATTACGCCATCCGAATCGTGTTCGACGACGGTCACGATACCGGGATCTATTCGTGGGACTACCTACGAGAACTACACGACCAACACGAGAATTACTGGCAAAAATACATTGCGGATCTGAAGGCGGCGAATGCCACGAGACTGCCGCAAATCCCAGTCGGACATTGGCAACCTCCGTCCAAGCATGAGTGAACCTAAAGTCTTTTTCGGACGTGAGGAGGTATCAGCCTCTGAGAAAACCGCGCGCGTCCATACTGTCTTCGACAGTGTTGCGTCCCGATATGATGTCATGAACGACTTTATGTCTTTCGGTACGCATCGCGTGCTGAAACGGCTTGTCGTTGAGACTGCCTCCCTACGTCAAGGAAACAGCGTGCTGGATGCTGCGGCTGGTACAGGTGACATTGCTCGACTCCTCACCCGCGCGGTAGGTCCTTCAGGTAGCGTCACTTGTTTCGATATCAACAACTCGATGCTACGAGAAGGGCGAGATCGTTCAATCGACGCGGGTTGCATGGACATTGATTTCGTGTTAGCGGACGCGCAGCAACTCCCTTTCCAGGACGCAGTCTTCGATGCGGTAACGATTGGATTTGGGTTGCGAAATGTTGCGGATCAACCACGTGCACTAACAGAATTCCGACGCGTACTACGATCAGGAGGGCGATTGGTCGTGCTCGATTTCTCTAAACCTACCAATTCAGTACTTGGTTTTGCTTTTGGCACGTTCATGAGAACTTGGCCGCTGGTCGGAAACTTAGTTGTCGGCACGCCTCGACCTTACGAGTATCTTGTCGAGTCAATCGAAACACATCCGTCGCAGAGCGTATTGGCACTTATGCTGCGAGACAATGGATTCAACGAAGTTCGTTACGATAATTTACTAGGCGGCATCGCCGCGCTTCACTGGGGCACAGCAGCATGAGCATATTAGAGAGCACCTTCGCCGGCGGTATGGAGACTGCGATCAAGACGCGCGTTTCCTTTGATTCGAAAGCGAGACAAGCCCTAGAGCGCCTCGAAGGTCGATCTGTGCAGTTCAATATGTCAGGTCAAGACTTTCACTTAAAAGTCGTCGATGGACACGTTGAAGTGAAACCTGATGATGTCGACGACCCGGATCTCGAAATTACTGGCTCGATGTCCAGCATTAGTCAGGCTCTCATGACGTCAAATTCGAGCAACATCGCGCTGCATGGTGACGAGTCCATTCTCGACGAATTGCACGTGATTTTCGGACCGCCACTAGACCCTAAAGATGTGGCAGATAAAGCAAAAGCTGCGCGCGATTACGGTATTGCGGCCGCCCGGTCTGCGATGGAGACAATCAGTGCCCAATTCGCCAACATTTCCAGTAACGGGGAATCCGTCGCCAAACTGGAAGATCGAGTCGCGAATCTCGAAGCACGAGTAGACGAACTCCAACAGCAGCTCGCTGAGTCAAGCGGACGGAAAACTAACTCCGACGACTAGGCGGTGGTTGCGTGAGACCACTGTGGCACGGTTTGCGGATTCTCCTTACGGTCATCCGCTTCCGTCTTGACACAATCCTACTCGAGCTAACAAAAGACCACTGGCTTCGATGGTTTTTGCTCTCCCGATACCTTCCGAAACCTAGAAAATCGTCGGCGCTTCGATTGCGGGAAGCGATAGAACACCTTGGACCTGTATTTATCAAGTTCGGTCAGATTCTTTCGACGCGGCGCGACCTTCTACCTGTCGACTACGCTGATCAACTTGCCAAGTTACAAGATCAGGTACCACCGTTTCCGACTGATGAAGCGATTTCGCGGATCGAAACGTCCTTAAACCAGAGTTTGAATGACCTATTTAGTGATTTCGAACGTATACCCATCGCGTCCGCATCGCTCGCTCAAGTTCACGCGGCGCGCCTTCAAGATGGAAGCGAAGTTGTCGTAAAAGTCATTCGACCAGATGTCGCCGATCGCATTCGCAAAGATCTCGCCCTCATTTTCCAGGCGGTCACGTTTCTCCATGCAGTATCCCGAGACGCTCGACGACTGAGGTTGATCGAGGTTGTTCAGGACTATGAAGAGACCATTTTTAATGAGCTCGACCTAACGAAGGAGGCCTACAACACAACGCGGCTTCGATACAACTTCGCTGAATCTCAACTCTTGTATGTACCTCGCGTCTTTCGCAACTTCACTACGACAGACATACTCGTTCTAGAGCGGATTCACGGCGTTCCGATCTCCGCGACAAACGAGCTTGTTGCGCGGGATACCGATCTAAAGAAACTAGCGGTACGTGGTGTCGAAACGTTTTTCACGCAAGTCTTTGAGCACAACTTCTTCCACGCTGACATGCACCCGGGCAACATATTCATTGATGTCGAAGATCCTACCAATCCAAGCTATATCGCGGTGGATTGCGCGATCATGGGACAGCTGACACCTGAAGATCAAACGTATCTGGCTCGGAATATCGTCGCATTCTTCAATCAGGATTTCAAGGAGATCGCACAGTTGCATGCAGAATCAGGTTGGATCGGTGCCGAATCTGATGTGCAAGCATTTGAGCAAGTCATCCGGGAGCTCTGTGAGCCTTTGTTCCTTCAACCACTTTCGCAGATTTCGTTTGGTCACTTCCTGCTCAATCTGTTCACGACGGCGCGCCAATTCAATATGGAGGTTCAACCTCAGCTCGTGTTGCTTCAGAAGACGCTGCTGAACATTGAAGGCTTAGGTCGACAACTCGATCCTGACTTGGACTTGTGGACCACTGCGAAGCCATTCATGGAACGATGGATGCAGAAACGCTACGGCGTCGAAGCTGCGTTGAAGGCATTCACAGACAACGCGCCGAAGCTTCTCGATCAGCTACCTCGCCTTCCGCACCTACTACTAACTGCAGGTGATCGACTTGGTAGCGTCGAGCGACAGTTGCGCGTTCAGACACACGCGATGGAAAAACTCCAGTCGAGTCTGAACGATTCGCGTATTTCGAACTGGCGCAAGCTGTGGGTCATACTCTTTGGTCTCAGTGGCATCGTGCAGTTCTCTGCCGTGTTGCTGAATTGGTTCCCGAACATTAGCCATGACACGTTTTTTATAGGCGGGATCGTGAGTTGCCTCGTCGCAGTTTCATTGTCAGTAAAGCGTTGACGTGACGGAATGATTAATCGACGATTGAAGCTTCAGAAAAGCAGTGCTTCAACGATATACTTGAAAGCGTCAATCAAACGCGCTAGTCGTCTTTCCGGACCCGTCAAACGGCCCATGTAGTGAAGGTTTCTGGCCGGTAAGTACCAACGGTCAGTAGCTAGCCTTTTGATCGCAATTGGTACCGTTACCAACTACAAGGGGCTTAAAACATGTCGTTCGGTCCACTTGAACTCACAACGATCTTCGCTCTCCTTTTGATCGTCGTCTGTGCGTGTGTTGGCGCGTATGTCATAGTACGCTACTTGGTAAAGGCAATTGCGCGTCGTATTCGTCGGTAGAGGTAACCCAAAATGTCATTCGGTCCACTAGAAATTGGTCTGATCCTAGTGATCGTCCTCTTGGTTTTCGGCGGAAAAAAGCTGAAATCGCTTGGAAGTGACCTCGGACACGCCATTAAAGGCTTCCGTTCCACGATGGAAACAGAACGATCAGGTAGCGAATCTGATTCGCCTAATCCTGATACCGGCGAACCGAATACGAAGTCAAACGACTGAGACTGCCATGTTCGACATTTCGTTTGCCGAACTATTTCTCATAAGCGTCATTGCGCTTCTCATTCTCGGTCCCCAACGCCTCCCAGAGGTTTTGCGAACAGTAGGACTGTGGATGGGCAGAATGAGGCGCGTTTACAACAACGTCCGTCAGGAAATCGACCGTGAAGTCGGCATGGACGACATACGCCGCCAGCTCCATAACGAACAGATCACCGCAGAACTGAAACAGGTAGAAGCTGAAGCAAAAGCACTGAAACGCGATATTTCAAGCAGCGTCTCGGATGCCATACGCGAAGGCGAAGCCGAAACTAAAGAGAATCCATCGCCCAAGCCTCAGAGCGATGAGAATCCCGCTCGTGAGTGATCCGCTTTACCCAGACGACAAACCGCCCGATCGAGAAAGCGAGCACGATGCAGCGGTAGACGACGACGAGCAGCCGTTATTAAGCCACCTCGTTGAGCTTCGAAAACGCATCCTGCGAGCGTTACTCGCGGTAGCACTCGCTTTTATCCCGTTGATGTTGTTCGCTAACGATGTATATCGTTGGATCGCGTCGCCATTGATGGCGCACTTGCCAGGTGGCGCAACCATGATCGCCACCGAAGTGGCTTCACCCTTTCTAACACCGTTCAAGATGGCGGCCTACGGCGCACTTTTCATCGGAATGCCCTTTGTCCTCCACCAAATCTGGGCTTTCGTTGCACCAGGACTGTATCTTCGTGAGAAGAAGTTCGCAGTTCCGCTACTCGTTTCTAGTGTGTTGCTGTTTTACCTCGGTATGGTGTTTGCGTATTTCGTCGTATTTCCGCTCGTATTTCAGTTCTTCGCCGCAACGATTCCCGACGACGTCACGTGGATGACGGACATTAATGCGTACCTTAGTTTCGTCATTAAGATCATCACAGCGTTTGGCATTGTTTTTGAAATCCCAATCGCAACGATGCTTATCG
Source organism: Gammaproteobacteria bacterium (assembly GCA_026707905.1). GTDB lineage: Bacteria > Pseudomonadota > Gammaproteobacteria > Pseudomonadales > Azotimanducaceae > Bin55. Next base: position 16,447 of record JAPOVY010000083.1, read on the forward strand.
TATTGGCAGGTTTCAGCACGCCCAAACGCATCGCTCGGAAGCGACCTTACGTGATCGTCGGGTGTTTCTTCATCGGAATGATGTTGACGCCGCCAGACATCATTTCCCAAGTACTCCTCGCCATACCCGCATGGATACTCTTCGAGCTAGGAATCTTGATGTCGAAGCTCGTATTTAAGCCTGATGAAGAAGAAGAGTAACGGGACCGTCATTCACTAACGCAACCTGCATATTCGCACCGAATCGACCCGTTGCAACGGCCGTAATCTGCTGTCGCAGTGTATTTACGTAATGATTCACAAGCGGTTCCGCCTCATCCGGCGGAGCGGCGTCTGAAAAACTCGGTCTATTTCCTTTTCTGACGTCCGCAGCAAGTGTGAATTGAGATACGACTAAAACAGAACCTCCGGTATCGACAACTGACCGATCCATCGGTTTCTTTTCACTTGGAAAAACTCGCAAAGACGCTGTTTTATTCGCGAGCCGGGTAGCCATTTCGACACTGTCCCCGCGTTCTACGCCTAAAAGCACCAGTAAGCCAGGACCGACCGCGGCGATTTCGACATCTTCAACCGAAACGGAGGCGCTCGAGACGCGTTGGAGCAGTGCTCTCACGTACTGTTCCTAAAATTCCGCGCGTGATGGCTCTCCCTAGACAACCACGAGCAATAGCGCTCATTTCCGGTGGACTCGACTCCATGCTGGCGGCGAAAGTTGTGCAATCTCAAGGCGTCCACGTAGAAGGAGTGAATTTCTTCACCGGTTTTTGCGTAGAGGGACATACACAAGCCGTCAAACGCACCAAGAAGCAAAAAGTCAAGCGTCATTCCGCGCTGTGGTGCGCTGAACAGATCGGGATTCCGATGCAAATCGTCGACATTTCCGAAGAATACAAAGACATCGTCGTTAATCCCCAATACGGCTACGGTCGCTTGTTAAACCCATGTCTAGACTGCAAGATCTTCATGGTAAACCATGCGCTCGACCTAAAAGGCAATGACAACGAACCGTTTGACTTCGTTATTACCGGCGAAGTCGTCGGGCAACGTCCAAAGTCGCAACGGAGTGAAACGATGGCGATTATCGCTAAGGAGTCAGGGGCTGACGACCGGCTCCTACGACCTCTTTGTGCTAAGAATCTGCCGCCGTCGTTACCAGAACGCGAAGGGTGGGTAAATCGCGACAAGCTATACGGATTCTCGGGTCGAAGTCGCAAGCCTCAATTCGCCCTTGCCAAAGAACTCGGTATTTCTGAGTGGAGTCAACCAGCGGGTGGTTGCTGTTTCCTTACGGACGAAAGCTACACCAAGAAACTACAAGACTTGTGGGATTCTCGGGGTCGGAAAGACTATGACCTCGAAGACGTCGTGCTATTGAAGATTGGGCGACACATTCGGCCTGCACCTCACTACAAGCTAATTATTGGTCGCGAAGAAGGTGAAAACCAATACCTTCGCGGCTTTCGGCACAAATTTGCCCATATGTCAACCGTCTCTCACGCTGGACCTCTGTGTCTCATTGATGGTGAACTCAATCAAAAAGAACGCATGCTTTCGTCGCGAATTCTGGCTCGCTACAGTCGTGGTCGCACCGCGTCCGAGGTTACTGTACGCATTACGGATCCGTCGGGTCTCTCCGAAGAAGTCGTTGTTGAACCGTTTGAGCCGCACCTGATACCACAGGATTGGTCTCTGACCAACTGATGCGAACCGCGAACATCCTTGACACCAAAGGACTCTTGTGTCCTTTGCCTGTTATTCGCCTGCAAGAGTTCGTACGACGCGTTGAAAGTGAAACCGAAGTCACCGTTGTTGCGACCGACCCCGGCGTTCTTGCAGATATTCCGAGTTGGTGCCGAGTAAACGGACATGAGCTTATCTCGACGAAGGAACTCGGACGTGAGTATCACGTGACAGTTCGAGCATTTCCACCACTGTCCGTATAGAAGTGCCGATAGGCGAGCGAATCTGGAGTCCTGATGTACGGATTTGACTAAGCACAATCCATCTATCGCAGACTCTAAAATCCCGCGTTCAAAGTAAGGAACGACTATGCCAGCAACTAAAGAATCGATTTCACGAGCAGTTTCCCCTAAGGACGGACCCGTTGCCGTGACGGGGGCGAGCGGCTACATT
>JAPOVY010000039.1 GCA_026707905.1 Gammaproteobacteria bacterium
CGCGTGACGTACCGGTGTGGTACGTGCTTGCAAACGACGAAGGACATGGTTTCCGCAAAAAGCCGAATCGGGATTATTGGTGGTATGTCGTAACAATGTTCCTGCAGAAGCATCTTCTCAAGGGCTAGCCGTTGTTTAATTTGTGGCGAGTTAACAAGGGTTTAAAGTGTGATCGTTAAACCTCGCATTCGCGGATTTATCTGCACAACTGCTCATCCTTTGGGGTGTGCAGCAAACATCCGCGAACAGGTGGAAGTGACCCAAAAACTAGGCGGGGTCGAGGGTTGCAATTCAGCTCTCGTCGTCGGGTGCTCTGGCGGTTACGGTTTAGCATCACGGATTGTCGCAGGATTTGGCTGTAGTGCCGATACGGTCGGTGTGTCTTTTGAGAAACCGCCCGAATCTGGTAGACCTGCTTCAGCTGGATGGTACAACAACGCCGCATTCGATCTCCTTGCGAACGAAGCTGGATTGAGGTCGGCATCATTCGATGGTGATGCGTTCTCGCATGCGATCAAGCGGCAAGTCATAGATGAACTCAAAGCGAACTACGAGCCGATCGATTTACTGGTATATAGTCTTGCGCCACCTATAAGGGTCCATCCTGATACTGGTGAACGGTTTCGTTCAGTGATAAAGCCGATAGGTGAAGCGTATGAAGCGCGAACATTAACCCTCGATGTACTTAAAGGCACTGGTCGATTGACACCTGTTTCTCTTGAACCAGCGAGTGAAGAAGAGACGGCTGCGACCATCGCAGTTATGGGGGGCGACGACTGGCGTATGTGGGTTGATCAGTGCGCAGCCGAAGGCGTTTTGAGCGCTGATTTCAAGACCATTGCGTTTACGTATCTCGGCAACGACCTGACCTATCCGATCTATCGCGGCGGAACGTTAGGGCAAGCGAAAGAGCATCTTGATCGTACTTGCCGTGAACTTAATGCACAGTATGGTAGTCGTGGCGCCGAAGCACTCGTCGCGGTACTGAAGGCTGTTGTGACTCAGGCGAGCACAGCGATTCCTGTAGTGCCTCTGTACTTTTCAATTCTTTTCAAGGTCATGAAGGCGGCGGGTACACACGAAGACTGCATCGCCCACATCAACCGATTGTTTCGTGAGCAGCTGTATGGTGCAGCATCGCGACGTAGCGACGATGAAGATCGCATCCGTATGGATAACTACGAAATGGAGGAAGCGACTCAGGAAGAAGTGCGTCAACGATGGTGGGACATCAACGAAGAGAACTTGGGCGAACTCGCGGACGTTGATGGTTTTGCTAAGGATTTCTTGAAGATTTTTGGGTTCGGTCGTGACGATGTCGACTACGATGCAGAACTCTCGGACCTAGCGAGCGTAGTTCGTTCTTGAGCATATTCCTCGACGCTTGTCGGGGTCAACCGACTCCGTATACACCTATTTGGCTGAATCGGCAAGCCGGGAGATACATGCCGGAATACCACAAAGTGAAAGGTGATACGCCGAGTTTGGCTTTCTTCAAGAATCCTGAGCTAGCGGCCAAGGTGACACTTGATGCGCAGCAAATCTTGGGCGTGGATGCGGCCATCATGTTTGCCGACTTGCTTCCCATGCTTGAACCGATGGGTTTTGAGTTGGACTACGTAGCTGGTACTGGTCCGGTCTTCGCGAATCCAATTTGTGATGTCAAGGACGTCGACCGTATTAATGTTGTGCCTGCAGACGAAGGTGTCGGGTACATTCAGCAGACAATCAGGAACATACTCCTAGATTTGCCGAGAGATATCGCGTTAATCGGTTTTGCCGGAGCTCCTTTCACGTTAGCTAGTTATGTAATTGAAGGTAAGAGCTCACGTGATTTTGGGAAGACGAAAGGATTCATGTATGGTCACTCGGCTGTATGGAATCGACTTCTGGAAAAACTCACAACTGCAATCGGTGACTACGTCGAGCTGCAAGTGACGTCGGGCGTTCAAGCGGTGCAAATATTCGACAGTTGGGTTGGGACGCTGTCATGTGGCGACTACGAGAGTTACGTCGCGCCTCATGTGAAGCGTTTGATGGATCGTATTAGTGGTCGCGTACCCGTTATTTACTTTGCGGTTGGTAATAGTCACTTATTACGCGCGATGCAGGCTACCGGCCCGGACTTTATGGCGTTGGATTGGCGCGTTTCTTTAAGAGACGCGTGGGACGATTTAGGCACCGTTGCTATTCAAGGTAATCTTGATCCCATAGCGCTTTGCACGGATCAGGAAACTGTAAAAACCAAAGCTCAAGGAATACTCGATTCCGTCGCAGGTCGATCAGGTCACATTTTTAACCTCGGGCACGGCATCGTACCCCAGACACCAGTCGATCACGTGCGTTATTTAGTGGACTTCGTTCACGAGCATACCAGCTAAACGCGAAGATTTTTGTCGGTAACGGCACCTTCACTAGCGTTTGTTACTAGTGAGGCGTATTTCGCCAATGTGCCCTTCGATGCGTAGGGTTTCGGCGGTGTCCAGCGTTTGCGACGCTCCTCGAGCTCGCCGTCCGCTACTTCAAGATTGATCTCATTTGCGACCGCATCGATCGTGATGGTATCGCCGTCTTCGATAAGCCCAATTAGGCCACCCTCGTAGGCTTCAGGTACAACGTGACCGACGACGAAGCCAGAAGAACCGCCCGAGAAGCGGCCATCTGTGATCAACGCGACCTTCCCCGCCAGACCTCGTCCGTTTAAAGCGCTGGTAGGACTCAGCATTTCACGCATACCTGGCCCGCCGCGTGGACCTTCATACCGTATCACGACAATGTCGCCTTCCCTTACCGTGCCGTCCATGATGGCTTCCATACCAGCTTCCTCTCCGTGAAAGACGCGTGCCGAGCCGGTGAAACGTTCACCCTCGTGTCCTGTGATTTTGGCGACAGATCCGCCGGATGCGATGTTTCCACGCAAGATGCGAAGATGACTGTCGGGTTTGATTGGATTACTGAACGGGCGAATGATCTCTTGACCGTCCGGATAGGGACCAACATCTGCTAGATTCTCTGCGACCGACTTGCCTGTAACCGTCATGCACTCACCGTGCAATAGACCCTCGTCTAGGAGTGACTTCATGAGCGGTTGAATGCCGCCAATGGCGACCAACTCAGACATTGAGTAGTGACCAGCAGGCCGCATGTCTGCTAGCACGGGTACTCGCTTCCCAATGCGTGAAAAGTCATTGATTTCTAAAGGAATATTGGCCGCACTCGCAATCGCGAGCAGATGAAGGACAGCATTCGTAGACCCCTCAAGCGCAATCACCAAAGTGATTGCGTTTTCGAACGATTCGCGAGTAAGCAGCTTCGAAGGTGTTAGATCTTTCTCGACCAGGTCTGCGACAGCGGCACCAGCGCGATAGCAATCTTTAATCTTGTCCTCGCCCACGGCTTCTTGAGAGGAGGAATTCGGCAGACTTAAACCGAGCGCTTCGATTGCAGACGCCATCGTGTTTGCGGTATACATGCCACCACAAGAGCCCGGACCTGGTATCGCCGTTTCTTCGACCTCTTGAAGCTCCTCCGCAGAGATCAGGTTTTCCGCACGTGAACCGACAGCCTCGAAGACGGAGATGATGTCTCGGCGTTCTGCACCAGGTTGAATGGTGCCACCGTATACGAATATCGCTGGGCGATCAAGCCGGGCCATGGCCATGGCACAGCCAGGCATGTTCTTGTCGCATCCACCGATAGCCACGAGGCCATCGAAACCTTGCGCACCGACTACGGTCTCGATGGAATCAGCAATCACCTCGCGACTGACCAACGAGTAGCGCATTCCGGGTGTTCCCATAGAGATGCCATCGGAAACCGTGATCGTGTTAAAGACCACGCTCTTCGCACCGTTCGCGTCGACACCAGCGGCAGCGTGCTCAGCCAACTCATTGATGTGCATATTGCATGGTGTTAGGTTGCTCCAAGTTGAAGCGATACCGACTTGCGCTTTCTGAAAATCTTCACGTTTGAAACCGACAGGATAGAGCATCGCCCGGCTAGGTGCTTGCTCGACACCATCAACGATGATGCTTGAATATGGTCGTTTCTTGGTCATTCAAGTTCCTTAATGAGGAGCGTCGATTGACGCTCGTGGTCATAAGCCGCGAGATGAGTGCTAGGCAGTGATTCCAGACGCGACGGTTGATAATCATGGCGTTTAAACCAATCGACCGCGTGTTTTGTGAAAACACAAACATGACTCGCACCACGTTTTCTCGCTTCCGTTTCAGCTCGACTTAAGAGACGACTACCGATGTTTCGGTCGCGGTGGATTGGCGCTGCAAGCAGTGTTCCGATTTCTTGCATATTCTGGTCAAGCGAATATAGCGCAACACAACCAACGGGAATGTTGTCGTGCTCGGCTAGAAAGACGGTAGTTGAATCGTCTCGTAACATCTCTCGCGACCGTGGTACAAGCCTATCCTGCTCAATGTCCGCCTTCATTAGATCGAGAATCATGTCGGTGTCGGCATCAGTTGCTCGACGTATCGTGAGGTAATCGTCGGTCGAAATTTGAGTCCCCGATCCGTCCGCTGTAAACAGCTCGGCTAATAAAGCCCCGTCTGTTTCGTAGGACACGATATGGCCGCGATTGATGCCTTGTCGACAGGCGTGTAGTAGCGCATGCATCCGGTGGAGCGTGGTCTCTTCAAGGGTTTCTTGCTTCAGAATCGTCTGAAACGCGTCGGTTGAGAGGTCGCTATTGACGATGTCAGGGTCACCAACCAAAGATGCCGGTTCGTGCAAAACAATCATTTTGTCCGCGCTGACTGCTAGTGCTACGGCAGTTGCGACGTTGTTAACTGTTTCCTCGTAGGAATTAGTACCCGTCGAATGTCCGACTGCTGGTGCGATAAGCGCTATCGAACCGTGGTCGAGTGTTTGAACAATGTGATCGCCCTGTTTCTTTTGATGCGCGTTGGCGTCAGAGGGATCACCCCCATGCTGAAACGGCGGTGCTGAATCGAAGGTCTCCTCAACTACCGATATCGCCTGATTACGGTAACGACTACTCGGTAAGCCACGGGCAAACAGATCCTTCACAGTCGCAATGCAGCTCAGTCGTGCCTTCGTGGTAGTTTCAAGGATCAATACTTGCTTGATACCAAGCACATGAAGCAGCGCCAAGTCCCGGACGATTTTTCCAAGCAGGTCTTGCTGCAAACTAGCGGCCGGCATGATTATGACGAACACCTTGTCTCGGTGTTCACGGATATAAGGGGACGAATCTCGAAACCAACGAGCGAAGCGATGGAAATCCATGTCGATTTAGGCGGTGCTCCGTCGCGTTAGCGTGCGGCGCAGTACTTGTGGATGAGGTTTTCGAGAATAGCTTGTGTAGGCTTCAGCCGATCGAGGCTGATGTACTCGTCCGGCTGGTGCGCTTGATTGACGGATCCTGGACCGAAAACTACGGTTTCCATACCTAGCGCTTGGTAAAAAGGCGCTTCGGTACCAAACGCAACTCCTCGAGGAGCGTGGTTAGTTGCATTTGATAGATGTCGAACAAGCTCACCCGCCGTGCTAGTTTGGAAAGGTGGTATCGTCGGACAGGTAGATTCAACGTGGATCTTGGCGCCAGTCTGCTCTGCGATATCGACGACGCGTTGCTGGATATCGTCGATTAGAAGCTGTGCGTTCATCTTGGGCAGCAATCGGATATCGAATTGAAGCTCGGCATGTGCACAGATACGATTCGGGACATCCCCTGCATGAAGACAACCGAGATTTAATGTCGGATGTTGCACGGCGAAGGCGTCGTTAGCGTACTTCGATCTCAGTTCGGTTCGAAATTCCATCAATCTTGAGATGACTTGATGCATGGCGTCAAGCGCATTTACGCCGGCATCTGGATCAGAAGAATGGCCAGCAACTCCAGTGATCGTCACTTTTAGTAACGCTATACCTTTGTGCGTGTACGCTGGAACGAGGTCGGTCGGTTCACCGATGACTGCAGCGTCTGCTTTCGGAAATCCCAACGCCTCAAGTTCACGTGCGCCAGCCATGCTGGTCTCTTCATCGGACGTCGCAGCCACACACAGCGGTTTTTGGAGCTGATGATCATCGATTGCTGCGCATGCGGCGAGCGCGAGTGGAAAAAACCCTTTCATATCGCACGTACCAAGACCATAGAACCGACCGTCTTGTTCCGTTAGACCAAAGGGGTCGACATTCCATTGCGATTCAAGACAGGGCACAGTGTCAGAATGTCCCGCGAACACCAATCCACCTTCGCCAGTTCCTTTTCGTGCGAGCAAATTGGCCTTTTGCCGGTTAGATTCAAGAGGTTTGACGACCACATCGAAACCAAGATCATCTAACCAGTTTGCCAGGAGATTTATGACCTCAATGTTGCTTTGATCGATCTGTTGATCGGGGCAACTGACGGAAGGCGAGCTTACAAGCGCCCGGAACATGTCAGTCGTGCTGGGGATCATGCGACTAGACCGAACCAGTGGGCTGAATTGGGTGAATGATATTCGGTAGAAACTCGTTTCATGGTTTGCTAGGTCCGTCGTATCGCCCGATCGGATTAGACAGTGAGAATCTCACGAACGTCACGGATTGCGATAATTTCGTATTAGTTAATACCTATACAAGATGACGAATTTAGCGTCGAATTTCGCCGACCGGGACGGAAAAATCTGGATGGATGGGGAGCTGCGGGATTGGCGTTCTGCGCAGATTCACGTGCTGACGTCCACGCTTCATTACGGGGTGGGCGTGTTCGAGGGCGTTCGGGCTTACGCGACCAATCGCGGACCATGCTTTTTCCGCTTGCCGGACCATACACGACGCTTATTCGACTCTGCCCACATATTGCGAATCGAGATTCCGTTCACTCAAGCAGAGATTAACGCGGCTCAGGTCGCCGTAATACAAGCGAATGAATTAGAGGAAGGCTACGTTCGACCGATCGTTTATCGAGGATCAGAACAGATGGGACTGCGTGCGGAAGGGCTCTCAGTTCACGTGGCGATCGCCTGTTGGCCTTGGCCGGACTATATGGATCCTGAAGCGCGTGAGAAAGGTATCAGAGTACATACATCTTCGTATACGCGCCACCATGTGAACATCAGCATGTGTAAGGCGAAAGCGACTGGCAACTACATTAATTCGATACTCGCGTTATCGGAAGCTCAAGACGGGGGCTACGATGAAGCGCTGCTATTAGATAACGAAGGCTATGTGGCTGAAGGAACCGGTGAGAACATTTTTGTCGTGAAGGATGGCGAAATTCATACGCCTCAACTAACTTCGTGTCTACCAGGTTTGACCCGCGATACGATCATCACATTTGCACGTGAATCTGGTTATTCGGTCATTGAGAGGAATATCACACGCGACGAGATCTACATTGCAGACGAAGCCTTTTTCACGGGTACCGCTGCGGAGGTATTGCCAATCCAGGAGTTGGACAGTCGCCAGATCGCAGATGGACGGCGAGGCTCTATCACTGAACAGTTGCAGGCAATGTATTTTGAACAGGTTCGAGCGAAGCGTGAAGCGCACCCTGAGTGGCACACTTACGTAGCCTAGTAGCAGCTTCAGATTTCTAGATACTGTAAAAATCAGTACTTGCGGACTGTACCGTCTTCTAGCGATTTAAACCGCCGGTGTATCCAGTAGTATTGCTCGGGATTTTTCTGGACTGACTCGCCGATGACCCTGTTTAGCGTGGTGGCGTCAGCGATCTGATCCCCGGTTGGATAGTTGTCGATGGGTCGATACTGAACTATCCATTTTTGGTCGTCTTCTTGATATGAAAACTCGACGAACACCGCAGTCATGTCGTAGCGTGTAGCGATTCGGGACGTTACCTTGAGCGTCGCTGCTTTCTCCACACCAAGAAAAGGCACGAATACGGACCGCTGGTGACCCATGTCTTGGTCTGGTCCAGTCCATACGATCCGTTGTCGAGTCTTGTCGGCGAACGCCTTGATGAGTTCGACTCGATCGTCGCGATCGATCACGCTCGCGAAGAGATTCTTACGGTGTCTTAAGATCAGGTAGTTTCCGACGACCGCATTTTGTCGGCGATGTACGATGTCGACCGGCGCATCGCGTCCTAATACACACCCGCAACATTCGAGGCAGGTGAAGTGAGCGCCGATAAGGAGGACGTTCTTGCCTTTGGCTAGCGCACTATCTAGTGTTTCACGTCCACGGATTTCACAATTTGAAGTCACCGCACTGTAGCCACACAGGAGTATGTAAGCGGCTTCGAAATACCCCGCCATGGTTTCCTCTAGATTTCGCGTGGCTAGTGATTCACGCGCATTCGGCGTCATATCTGGAAAGACGAGCTCTAGATTGCGACGGATAACGTTGAAACGTCGCGGACTGATTCGCTTCAGAACGTGAGCTGCTTTTCTACCCCACGCTCGTGAGGTCCCAATTGAAATTGGCTGGAAGAGAATCCAAGCGATACCAACAAATACCCACCACCCCCAGGTTCTAGGGTGTAGAGGAATTGAATCGTCTAGCGAATTCTTGACCACGGGACGAATTGCATTAGCAATTGAGGCCGCACACATCTACTTCCGCAGCACAGTTGTGTATCCCTAAGGACTTACGCTTAGGTAGCGTATTGACTCAAGCGTGTTATTTCGCATGTTTCTAACTCGCGATCGTAGTCGAGCAAATTAGCGACACTTCATTTTAAATTGCTACGGCGGACAGACTGTTTCATTGAGTGGTCGCCATATTTTCTGGACTTAGAACTGGAATTCAGTGCGCTTTGAATTCGATTTTTGACCCTACCGATATGCCAAGAAGTTGACTCAATCCTGCGTTCGTTTCGACGACCGCGCGGACCGGTCTGTCGTAGGCGATCGATTCCAACGAATGCGGCGTCGTGTGATGCTCGATGTGCTGGATGGTCATGTTCGCGTCCACCCACCACATATCTAAGGGAATAAGTGTGTTTTTCATCCACATGGAAGCAGTCCGCGGTCGTTGATAGAGAAAGAGCATCGTTAGGTTAGCGGGTAGGTGACGAACGTGCATCAATCCCTGTCTGAGATCTTCCTGCTTAGAAACAATGACAGTTTTTAAGAAGATCGTAGATCCTTCGGTCGTGTGGACGATCAGAGGTACTTCCGGATATCTAAAGAGCGGTGACGCAAACTGCCCGTTAAGGAATTGCGTCGGAGCGCTTATTAACAGTACCGTGATACAGAGCGCACGTACTCGATTAAAAAGAGGCGTTTTGGTTAGTGACATGTGCTCACTGTGAATATGGTGGCATACGACTCATGATTTCATGCGCCCGATGGATAATTGAGGCGACGTTATCTTAGTGGCTTGATTCAATCATGGCAGATCCATACATTGGTAAATTGTTGTCCAGCAACCTCTTTACGATCGACGATGCCGTACTGACAGATTACTTTAAAGGTCTTAATCTTGATGCAGATTCGAAGGCGGCTATTCCAGCGATGGTTGCATCGGGGATAGATAACGGATACTTTGCCGAAATCGCTTTCCCCTATCAGATTGGACATCTATGGATGCGTCAAGAGTGGGATCTTCGTCAACCTCTGCAGCCGAACTACGCTTACCGCGTATCCGGCGAAATCACCGAGATTTACGACAAGCGTGATCGTCAAGTAGTGAAATACCGAGTCGATCTCTCAAACGAACAGGACGAGCTCGTCATCAGAACATTTCACCATCAGAGTTTCTTAAGGGAACGGATCAGTGGTGAGAGTGTCGAACTTCGTGATCCAGCGAAGAAACCTGGCGCTCGAAAGTTCATTGTTCCTGAAGGAAAACGCTTCGGCGGATTGGAGACAACGATCACGAAGGAAATGTGTGGGATCTTCTTTCACGGAGATGCTAACTACCACACGGACGATGACGCCGCTAAAGAACTTGGTTTTGAACGCGTCGTGGTCGGTGGACGAATGACCATGGCGTATGCCGGTACCGTACTTGAGTCTTATTTCGGTGACGCTTGGTCGACGAGTGGAAAACTGGATCTGAAGTTCACAAATCCTTGTTGGTGTGACGATCTAGTGACAGTTCACGGTGTCGAATTGGCAGAACAGTCCAGTCCAGATCGTCGTGAAGCGTTTCTGTGGATGCAAAAACCAGACGAGAGCATCGTCTATGTTGCGGAAGCAAGCGTCACAATCTAGCCTCGAGGTATCGTTTTTACGCCGATCGAGCGTGTGGCTGTGTTGCGCCTCATTCAGCCTCTTTACTTTTCATACCGTCGCTCAAACACAGAAGTTAGATTCGATTCCGCATGTCGATCAATCACTGTTAGAGGTATCTGAAGGGGCTCTCGTCGCGCCCGTTACAACGGCGTCTGGCGCGGTACTTAGCGTAGAACGTCTAGGTGACTTGATTCGTTTTAGCGCGACACGCGAAGGGGTTACTACTCGTTCTCAGTGGTATCAATCCAGGCGTCGAATTCCAGCGGTGGTATTCGGAACTGCCGATGGGAAGTTCCACGAGCTCGACAATCGAATCTTGGTCCGACTCGTTAATCCAGATCAACTCGAGGGAATTGCTTCGGAGTTGAAGACAGTGCGAGCGAAGCGTTATCCAGGTCTTGGTTATTCGGTCTTCTGGCTGCGACTCGATCAAGACCCAATTGAGACGGTGAAGCGATTACGGTCGGATCGACGAATCAAACAAGCTGAAGTGCAGCTTAAGCGTCCTCTGATGTTCCCACTGTGATTTCGGGTTGAATCGTCTTTTCCTAGGTTATCTCGCTGCCTTATTCGTTGTAGTAGGTGTTCTCCCGCTCTTTGTAACCGCGTGCGGGTCGTCAGATACCGGTGGTGGTCCAACCGTAATTTCGCCTCCTACACCGGTTACAGCAACGATATCGTCGGAATCGACGGAATTGGTCGAAGGGAGCCTGAATGAAGTCGAAATTTGGGTAGACATAGCGCCCCAGGTAAGTCGAAGTATTTCTATTGGTTTGGGCTTTGAGGGCAGCGCAATCAGAGATATAGATTTTGAAATAGACGACACAGTCCTCAATTTCAATCCGAACCAGCTACGGGCGACCACCAGATTGCGACCACTTGACGATTGGTCCTCCGAAGGTGCAGAGTCCCTTACGATCAGTATTCAGGAGACCGGTGCTTCCACATCGCAACTGGTAACCGCAGGAACGCCTGCAAGTGTTACCCTCACGATTGAAGATAACTCGGACTCAGTACTTACTGAAACGGAAAAACGGGGTCGTGCGGAAATCTACGTCTCGATGGTGGCGAGTTTTAATCGTGAGATGGCCACGCTAGAGATCAGAGTTCTTAACCTAGGTGCTATTTCCGCTTCCGAAACGGTCGCATCGATTACTACCAACCGGCTGGTTCAACCAGGTGAACTCGGTGAAGTCGTTGAACACATCTCGGAAATCACCATTCCATCGATCGATGAGCGATCCGTCTTCGTCGCAGAGGCGAATCTCGACTTACGGCGTTACTCACCCAACGAAACGTATTGGATCTCAACTCAAGTTGATCCCCCGCCGGAAGAGGACTCCGAGGGGCGATTTCGAAATATAGATCGGCTTGGATTCACGATGGATCCACACGGTGAGATTCTCGTACGCTGCGAACCGCCAGACCGTGCGCGACCAACTGCAAGCGATGATCCTCTTTTCGGGCATCAATGGCCACTGCGAAACGAGGGACAGAGTGCATTCGCCTCAACTGGGGGAATGTCGGGCGAAGATCTACAAATGAGCGATGTGCTGACGACGGGCACACCGACCGGCGGCGGCGTCAATGTTGCGGTTGTCGATACAGGATTGGAGATCTGTCACCCGGATTTGGTTGAGAACGTCGTCGATAGCGAATCGTTCAACTTTAAAGCGAATCCTGAAAACGGCAAAGCATGGTTCAATGCAGATGAGGTCGATCCTTTTTCTCCGGACTCTCGTGGCGACCATGGAACGACCGTTGCAGGAATCATTGCGGCTGAGGCGAACAACGGACTAGGCATCCGTGGCGTAGCACCGGACGTGAATCTGTTCGGATTCAATTTCCTTAGTGAGCAGTGTTGTGAGGAAGATGCACTTGGTGGAAGCTCCGATTCGCCGAATTCTGAGCAGATTGATGTTTTTAACATGAGCTACGGTACATTTGGATCTCAGTACAACGAACCGGACAACAACATCGTTCGCTATGGCACCTCGCAGTTGCGTGAAGGACTCGGTGCAATTTACGTAAAGGCGGCAGGAAACGCATTTCGATCGTGTTTACATTTTGAGCACCAGGTACACGCGTTAACTGGCTGTAGTAGTTCACATGGTGATTCAATAAACAATCTACCTTACGTAATCGTGGTTGGGGCATTGAACGCCGCGGGAGGACGGGCTTCGTATTCAAGTGCTGGTAGCAATCTTTGGGTTTCTGCGCCTGCTGGTGAGTATGGCGTCTCTAATCCTGCTACCGTCACGACGGATCAATATGGACGGGAACGTGGCTATAGCTCACGGAACTTTCCTGGGCTCGCAAGGGAAGCTTCCTTAGATCCCTTTGGTGACTACTTCAGTAACTTCAACGGGACTTCTGCAGCGGCGCCTCACGTTAGCGGTGTCGTTGCTCTTCTACTGGAAGAGGAACCGAACCTTACGTGGCGAGACGTCAAGCACGTCTTAGCGAGCACTGCACGACGACCAGGTGGCTTGGTCAGAGCCTTAACTGACGTACGTGTCGTAGTTGGTGGTGATCTGGCGACGTTTTATCGTGATTGGATCACAAATGAGGCCGGTTTTGACTTTCATAATCATTTTGGCTTTGGCGTAGTGGACGTGGACGGAGCGCTCGCGTTCCTACGCGACGGTTTCCTGCCTGATCGTCTTGGTCCACAGTCACTTTCCGATTGGGTTACGGTTTCAAGCGACGGTCTTCAAATTCCTGATCATGATGGTTCAGGAATTGAGCAGCAACTCAATTTAGATCTACCGACAGGTGCAAACATTGAAGCTGTTCAACTTCATGTAGCTGGTACTCACGAGAATTTGGTTGATCTAAGTATCGAACTGGAATCCCCGTCAGGGACTCAGAGCATCATGAATCCTGTCTTCAACGAGACGCTTGCTGGTCAGGAAATACTTGATTGGCGTTTGCTAAGCAATGCGTTTTATAGTGAGTCACCAAGAGGCGTCTGGACATTGCGCATCATCGACGCTGCTGCAGGAGATGTCGGTACGTTGAGTTCATGGGCGCTTCGAGTTTGGTACGGCACCCATCCATAACGATTATGAGCTAGCGTACGACGACTAAATCACCCAATTTCGTGTGACACGACGAAGGTGACGCCATGTGGAGTAGAGTGCGCTACTCAACCCGAGCGATGCGCCGATCGCGCACACAACTCCGACGAATGGCCAATCGAGACTCCGTAGATCGCGTTCAACACCGTAGCTAGCGGTTAATGTGCGTAACGGTTCCTCGACAAAAATGAGTACGAGCGTTAACGCTACTGCCGCCAGTATGCCGCCTAGAACCCCGTACATGAATCCGCACCAGAGGAAAGGACCACGAGTGATCCGTCGGGGGCTTCCAATCACGTGAAGGATGCGAATTTCGTGAAAACGCGATTCGATCGCAATCCTCACGGCGGAAGCAGATACGAAGAGCGCGAAGAGACAGAATGTACCCGCGACAACCCACAGCAGGCGGTTGAAGATGGTGTGGATCGCGCTAAAACGCACGGTGATCTGCGGGTCGTAGCTAACTTGATCTACTGACTCTAGCTGCCGGATGAATTCGGTTAGTCGTTCGACCTCAGTTACTTGAATGTTCTCCTTAACGAATACGGTCAGCGTGTCGGGAAGCGGGTTTTCAGCGATTCCATCTGCGATATGAGGTAGATCAGCAGCGGTCAAGAATTCCTCGAGCGCTACACTTTTTGGTATCAAGAACACTTCGGTGACGAAATTGTGATTCCTGATCGTCTGCGCGGTTGAATCGATTTGTGTTTCTACTGCGTCACGCTGAAAAAAGACATTGAAACCACGTTCCGTTGGCCATGCGAGATCCGCGTAACTCAGGTAGTCACGAATCACCCACAAGCCGGAAGGAAGAGCAATCGAAACACCGACTAACAACATGACGAAGAAGGTCATGACCACATGGACGAGCATGTGGTGTATGGCCTCTCTGCAAAACCGAAAGTGATCGCGAATCCATGCTCGTTGATTTCGTGGCGCTCGTGGCCAGGGCATTGGACGTCGGTTGAACACGGCTACTTTAAGGTACTCGCACCGAGCATGTTGGGTGCAGGTTCAAGTCGACTAATAGTGTCTGCATAACGTGTCAGGTCTTCGTCGTGGGAAACCATGATGACGGTGACGCCGAGCGTGGTTTGGTGCTTCAGTAATTGAGTCACACTTCCTGATAGTTGGCGATCCAAGTTTCCAGTTGGTTCATCGGCCACGACAATGCGAGGTCCTGCAATCAATGCTCTTGCAATCGCGACTCGCTGCTGGTCGCCACTGGATAGGTGTAACGGGAGGACATCTTCGAAGCCCTGCAATCCAACGCCGCTAAGCATCTGAACGACATATCTCTGAACGTCACTTCTTTCAGTCCCGCGCAACCACAGAGGCATCGCAACGTTCTCAAATACAGTTCGATGCGGAATCAGGTTATTCTGCTGGAAAACTGTACCGACGTGTTGTCGATAGAGGGTAAGTTGACGTTCAGAAAGAAGGCAAATATTGCACTGATTGACCCAAATCTCGCCTTCCGCTGGTTGATATAGTCCAAGCAGCAAGTTCAGCAGCGTTGTTTTGCCGGAACCAGAAGGACCAACCACGAAATGAAGAGTGCCTTCTTCGATCGACAGCGAGATGTTCTGCAATGGAGTGGTGCCGTCTGGAAAGACATGATCGACACCGTTAAACTCAATGATTTTCAAGAGACGAACAGACCATCCACGTAAGCGCGCGCATCGAACGGTTGAAGATCGTCTTGAGTTTCGCCGAGACCAACAAAATACAGGGGGAGCGGCTTTTCCGATGCAATTCCCAAAATCACGCCGGCTTTCGCTGAACCGTCAAGTTTCGTTACGATCAAACCGGTGACGTTGGCTGCCTCTGTGAATTCCCGTACTTGTGAGATCGCGTTTTGACCGATGTTCGCGTCCAAGATCAGTAGTGTTTCATGAGGTGCCAAATCATCATATCTTTGAATGACGCGTCGAATCTTCGCGAGTTCAGCCATTAAGTTGGATTTATTCTGTAATCGTCCGGCGGTGTCTGCGATCACTACGTCAGTGCCCCGCGCTGCTGCAGATTCGACGGCGTCGTATATAACTGATGCGCTATCTGCGCCCGGTCGTTGAGCGATCACGCTAACATCGGTACGACGTCCCCATGCCTGTAATTGCTCAATAGCAGCTGCCCGATACGTATCGCCTGCTGCCAGGAGAACTGTATGTCCTTGACGCTGTAGATAGTAGCTTAATTTCCCGATCGTCGTGGTCTTGCCTACTCCATTGACGCCAACTACCAAGATGACGAATGGACGGGATTCTGACAATACGAATGATTTTTGTAAAGGTGTGACTGCTTGTTCGATATCAACGCGAAGTGCCTGCAAAGCGGACTCGCCGTCCCGGAGCTTCTTTCTTCGTACTGCTCGGCTTAAGTTTCCTAAAAGTCGATCCGTCGCGGCGACGCCTACGTCTGACATAAGCAGTTGCGTGCGTAGTTCCTCTAATATTCCCTCATCCAGTTGCCTCCCGCCAAGCAGCAAAGAGCTGACGCCACTACCGAATTGCGATCGTGTTTTCGCTAGTGCGTTGCTGAATCGCGTGAGGATGCCTTTTCTTTTGGCTTGGTTAGTTTCTTCGTTCAATCGGATTTCACAACTAGGTAATTTGGCGTATGGCGTATCCGAAACGCAATGAATTGCTAAAGGGTAGGTGGCGGAGTAGTCGACGTAACCACACTGGCCAAGTGCGAATTATTGCTGGTGAATGGCGTGGTCGGCGTGTCACTGTTGCCGCTAGACCACAGTTAAGACCGACACCAAATAGATTACGCGAGACGCTCTTCAACTGGCTCGGCGACAGTGTTCGTGGCTGCAACGTACTCGATCTGTATGCGGGTACCGGAATATTGGGGTTTGAGTCGCTTTCGCGTGGAGCGTCACACGCCACCTTCGTTGAAAACGATCGGCGTACACTAACAAAGCTCCGCGAGGCATGCCAGCAATTTGACCTCGAAGCAGCTCAAGCGGCTGTCGTTGAAGCGAACGCCATAAAGTGGCTAGAACACAATAGAACACGCTGGGATTTAGTGTTCCTTGATCCACCGTTCCATGCGAATCGTGAATATAAACGAGTCCTCAGTAGGATCGTGTCGCATCTTTCAGAGAAAGGTATGGTGTATGTTGAGAGCGCGTCTCGAAATGAAACGGTAACGTGTTCTTTAGAAGAATGGAAATCGAAGGAGATCGGAGAAGTAAGGATTCAGCTCTTTCGACGCCACACGCACAATCCATGAGGATATAAAGCCGCCGCTACAATCCGTTGCTTCTTTGCTCAGACAGAAACCACACAAGTGCCCACGGTTGTCTATCCCGGCAGTTTTAATCCGATCACATTTGGACACGCAAACATCGTTGAACGCGGGTTAAAACTCTTTAATCATGTCGTCGTGGCGATTGGTACATCGGCTGACAAAGACCCCGATATTGAGTTACACGATCGTATCGAGCTATGTCGCGAAGCGCTAAGTGACTTCGGCGGTCATGTCTCTGTCGAAGGTTTCAATACGTTATTAGTGGAATTCGTTCGTAAACACGATACAAAGTTTGTGTTGCGTGGTCTACGTACGGTTACCGATTACGACTACGAATTCCAAATGCTTGAAATGAATCAGGCTTTAGATCCTTCGATTGAATACGTGCTATTGCCGACATCGAACGAATGGTCGCATGTATCGTCTACTCGCGTACGAGAGATCGCTTCCTATGGTGGTGACGTGTCAGCGTTTGTAGCGCCTTGCGTTGTAGAGTACTACCGAAATCTAAAGTCAGACTAGCGTCGCTGGCAGTTAGGACAAAAAACCGTTTGACGCTGACCCAAGACAATCCCTCTTAGGTGTTTTCCACATTGGATACAGGTCTTTCCCGCACGTCCATACACATCCAGCTCTAACGCGAAGTAGCCAGGTTTTCCATCAAACCCGACGAAATCTCGTAGCGTTGTACCGCCAGCATCGATCGCGCGTTGAAGAATTAACTTGATTGAATCGGCGAGACGCTCGTAGCGTAAACGGGATATCGAACCTGCTGCAGTCGTGGGTCTGATTCGAGCCAAGAATAAGGCTTCATTCGCGTAGATATTCCCGACACCGACGACGACATGCGCGTCCATAATGAAATTCTTGACAGCGATATTGCGTTTCCGGGATTGTTTGAAGAGGTACGTTCCATCGAAATCCGCGTGCAATGGTTCGATGCCAAGACGTTTTAGCAACGGGTGCTCAAGGACGGCGTGGGTGCACCAGTGCACACTACCAAAACGACGGGGGTCGTTGAACCGCAAGACTCTTTCATCCTCAAAATGGAAATCAATATGGTCATGAGTTCGGATTGGCGCGTCGGAACTGACAACACGAAGGTGCCCGCTCATACCCAGGTGTAGCAATAAGACGCCCTGGTCGAACCCAAGTAGAAGGTACTTTCCGCGTCGACCGACGGTGTTGAGTTTTTGACCTACGATCTCGCTGCTAGGGAGTTCAACTGGCCAGCGGAAGCGGTTTTCTCGAACTTCGAGGTTCTCTAACGTACAACCGACAAGCGCGCGAGCGATACCGCGCCGCGCCGTTTCGACCTCAGGAAGTTCGGGTATGGGTTATTTCAGTCGAGTTTCGTTGTAGATAACGTGCTTTCGGGCGACGGGATCGTACTTACGCATCGCCAATTTTCCAGGAGTGTTTTGCTTGTTCTTATCGGTTGTGTAGTAGTGTCCAGTGCCTGCACTTGACTCTAGTTTTACCTTTTCGCGCTTACTTGCCATTAGACCTTCACTCCCTGATTACGTAAATCGGCTAAGACAGCTTCAATGCCCTTCTTGTCGATGATGCGCATCCCTGCTTTCGACAATGTGAGCTTAATGTAACGATTCTCACTATCCACCCAAAAACGGTGCGTGTGTAAGTTGGGATTGAATCGCCGTTTGGTGCGATTTTTCGCGTGAGAGACGTTGTTTCCGGTCATGGGTTTCTTACCCGTGACCTGACAAACTCGGGACATGACCGTCAAGGTTTGAGATTAGGGCGGGAATTAAACTGAAATCAAACGTAATGCGCAAACAGAAATCGCGTTTCTATGAGTATTTCGTGGTCAAAGTAGAGAGAAAATGAACGAATAGCAGCTTATTGAAAAGTTGTGTCAACTATTTTCTGCAAAAAGGATTTGGCGTGATTTTCTCGACCGACC
>JAPOVY010000098.1:0-16108 GCA_026707905.1 Gammaproteobacteria bacterium
GGTCGGTCGAGAAAATCACGCCAAATCCTTTTTGCAGAAAATAGTTGACACAACTCTCTCATTCGAAGTGATGGTTATGTATCCGGACAATATCCCTAAAATGGTGTAAATCAATAAACAAAAGGATGTGTTTGATGAGCTCGACCGAAGACCGTATTTCGGCACTTAGTAAGAAATTCTTGGATGCAGATCGAGAGCCTGACTTCGACCGATCTTTCAGTGACGCAGACATCTCATCTATGGATGCTGTCGCATTTGCAAAGGCTGTCGCTTCGGAATTCAATCTCGAGATTCCTGCGGAAGATTTCGCGGAGCTGAGCAATCTACGCGAGCTAGCTTCTTATCTAGACTCGAAAGCCGGATAAACTGCACATCGCAATTTACTGATCGCCTCGTTCCGATTTCTCATCGGAATGAGGCGTTTTTTTGCCAAGATAGATCGGCTTCTTTCAGTTTCTTAAGCCGTAGATTACCAACGAAAAACACCAGACTAGCCTTCTCAAGCCGTCTCGCCAAGTATCTCCGTCAATTCAGAAGCGACCAATTCCGGTCGTTGCATTGGAATAAAGTGGCTCAGGTCTGTGAGATGGATGTCCATACCTTGCGAAAGAGAACCAGAAAGTGCTGGCCACGTAACCGAATGGATATTGTCCATCGGATGACGAAATCCAGCTGCAGTTTTCGCGCGAAAAATCTTGACCGGGATCGCGATTGCCGATAGTAGTGAATGGACGCTGGTATCGGCACACGCTAACGACGCTTCGGCTTCGACTATGGGTGGACATCGGAGTTGAAATTGCCCATCGCTAGTTGGTTCAAGACCGTATTGGCAGTGGTCGTGCAATGCCTCTTCGGTCCACACATTGAAGGGTGTACGGTTCTTGATCTTCTCAAACCAGGCCTCCGGTGATTGCCAAATCGCCCGTCGTCTTGCGAATGGATGTTCACTTGGTGAGTCGAACAGTTTTACCTGTTGGGAAGAAATGTAAGTCGCAGGAGCGAATACTGCTGGTTCAAACAATAACAGCGCTTTGAATTTCTTGGCAAGCACAGATGCTGCTTGCAGGAGCAAATGACCACCCATAGAATGCCCGACACCGACGACAGAAGAAAGTCCAAGTGTTTGAACTAATGCACAGAGATCGCTACCAAACTGTCCCCAGCCATATGGCCCTTTTTTCTGAGACCGACCGTGTCCTCGTAACTCAACGGAAACGATAGGAAGTGTCGTATCTAAACGACGGATGATCGAATCCCAATTCCGTGCGTGACATGCGACCCCGTGAACAAAAAGAACCGTCGGCGTCTGCGACACCAGTTGCTTGGATCTAAAAAATGTAAGTCGGACGTTATTCACGACCACCTCGTCTTCTATTAGGTCGAGTTCACCAATATTGGAATTCATCGCAGATCTATATCGAACGCCTCACCGAACGTGGAATCCTAAGTTCCTAAGTTAGATCGACTCACGCAATAACTCTATTACAGCGACACTCAAAATCCAACAGCCGACCAGAAAAACCAAAGTAAATACCGCACGACGAAACTGTCGGTCAGTTACCTTAGGTTGAAAACGTTTTGCCAGATACGTCGCGAGAAACACTACTGGAACGGCAACAACGATGATGAAGATGAGCGATTGCGTAAAGATGCCATCTATCCAAACTAGCACAGTCCGAGTACACGTAGTTACGCCTAACATCGCTAGTAATGAAGCGCGAATTGATGCAATCACAATAGGTTGTCGATATGCGAACCACCCCACAACGGGTCCTGAAGCTGCAAACATTCCGCCGAATATGCCACCAACGAATCCAATTCCCGCCGTTGCGAACGCAGGAGAGCGGCGCTCTCTCGGTGTCGGATTAAGCGCAAGGGAAAAACTCCCAATAATCAAAAAGAGCGCAAACACGATCTCCAAAAGGACGGTCGCTTCTCTAGTCAGGAAATTAAGAAACGTAATACCTAGCGCGATCGCGGGTAACTGCCCGAGTGTCAGAAATAAAAAAAGACGACGATCGACGTCTTTAAACGAATCCACTAACGACACTGCGATATTTACAAATGCAAGAACGCTAATCGCCGCCGCAGTCTCAGCGATCGACAGAACGCCAGACATCTGAACGATCGCCATCACGATTAGACCGAGTGCGAAACCCGACGTAGCTTGAAGCCATGCGCCCACGGCTACAGCGATAAGGAATACACTGTATATGTATAGATCAAACAAAACGTGTGCGCACTAATCGTTGTACGTTAGCCGCGGATTTTCGTGATCCGACGGATTTCAACACCGAGCGAGTTCGTTTGACTTCTGCGAGCGCGACAGGTTTTACGAGATTACCTATTCAGGGGGTTTGCTAGCTTTCTCTACCCGTTCACTGTCGGTGTCTGTCGAATCAACCTCATCCGATTCGGCCTCCGAATGATCTTCTACGACTTTTTTTCGCTCATACTTACCCCAAAACATGGGTACACTCAACGCTGTGAACGTTGCTCGGACCCACTTTGTTAACGCGAACACGAGCCAGAGTGACCACGCCAGCATCGTGAGTTGATATACCCAAAACGGGAGAGAAAACACCCAAGCCGTCGGCAAGTCAACACTGCTTTCGTCAGCGAACCATCGTAAGAGATGTGCATCAAGCGCAAAGTAAGTCGAACGCTCCGTAAGAATCGACGAAGATGTGATATACATGTCAGGAGGCGTTTGCAGTGCACTAAGTACTGTGAAAAACAGTGCCAACAATCCGACGACCGTTAGCAAACCCAAGGCAATCTGAATTAGGCGGTATGCATATAGCGGCAGATCGTCTAGTTTCGTTCGCGCGCGCCACCAGATACCGAGTGTCCACAACGCTACGAACAACAACGCCCAGATGTTTGCCAACGTAGCGCCAACGGCAACCAAAATAGCGTCGAGTTTTGTAAGTGGAAATCTGGGAAGAAAAGTCAACGCTAGTCCGACGAGTACGGTAACGATTACTACGCCCCAAAAGAGCACGGCAGAACCGAGTGCGGGTCCACCTAAGAACAGAATCCATCGACTCTTCGCGAGTTGTACTGCATGTGAAACGTTGCGTGCGTTCTCGCTAATTGCGAGTTTAGGGGTCCGGTAAAACCAACCCAATGCTTGTTCCATTCGCCAACTTACTCGATAGTCGTGCTCGCCGTGAGTAACAGCGAAGTTCACCAGTGTTCCAGTACTCAAAGGCTGATCCCGATCATCGATTGCCATGCCCTCAAGTACTGAACCCGTCGGGAGTTGGAAACTGAAGCTGTCTGCAACGCTAGACTCGATTCGGAAAGACGCCGTGTGCGTCGAAGCACGTGATCCAACGGTCGACGAAAGATCCACGCTTTTCACAGTGAGCGTGTTACCAGGAACAGGTGTCGGTTGCGTCAGTTTTAGTGTGAGAGTTTCGCCTTGCCGAGGCAAATAGACCGTCGCGTTTCGCGCACTCTGTGACGGTATGACGCCTTCGCCTTCAAATCGCCAGAAATCACTACCGCGCACATACCACTGCTCAGTACGCTCCGTGTATGTCGGTGCACCAATAACAAGCTCGTTTTCAAGCAGGATCGAGCTGCGCCAACTAACTACATTCACGTTTGGTTCGAAGACAACGACCACATTGCCGTTTCGAACCGAGACGTGATCGTCCAAGACAGTCTCACCCGTCAATAGAGGGATCTCAACGGATAGGTTTTCTTCACGATTTTCGCTTGCTCGAACAGTGGTGTGGACTGTTGACTCGTACTGTAGATCTAACACACGCTCAACTAAAAAAGGACGTTCAAATTCGTACGTACTCGCCGTCAAGGAAACGTCTTCTGCATCGTCTTGTTGACGATTAAGCACGATGCGTTGCTGATTGGACTCGACGCTTTCCGCAACGCGCCAACAGCAAACATCCTTCGCAATTTGTGCAGCCTTTAACGGGAAATCGAGGACGAGATCGTTGATACCACGTAAATTGAGGTGCATCGACAACTCGTTGTGCCCCTCGTCCACCTCAATATAGGTATGACCGCGGGAATTGTGAAACAAGGGTTGGCGACGCCCATCTTGAGAGACCTCAACCAACGAAGTCCGAGGGGAAACTTGCGGTAAAGGTATGGCAACCTTCGCGCCTGCGAGTATGGTTAGCTTGATTTGCAGCTCGTTTTCGTCGTCCATTGAGAGAGAAGCACTCTCAAGGCTTGCACAACCCGGTACGCAGTCAGGTAATGTAGTGAGTCGCTGCTCTAATTCCGTGAGGAGTTCAGAGTCCGGAAACGATGCATTAACCGACGTCGTAACAACACCGAGCAACAACAGCGACGCAACTCTGCGGAACCTTGGTGGTATGTCGATACGATCACCAATCCTGGCCATCACGAGAATCAACAACATCAGAAGGTGCAACACAGCGACAAGCGCAAAGACGACACGTGTCGCTGGTGGAGGCAAGAACGTGAGACCGATGCGCTGGTCTTTACTCACAGGTCCAACCCAATCTAGTGTCACGGTATCCCAATTCCAAGTAGGTCTACCTGGGCCGGTTTGGACCGCTACGATAGCCTGTTGAGAAGGCACTTGGTCGATGAAACTCCCGGATACAACGACTTCTTCCTCAACGGCATCTCCACTCTTAAAGTTCGATCGCAATCGATCGGACGAATCAACCGGAGAAGGCAAATCGAAGTTCTCTCTCCGGATCATTGAACTTCGGGAGAGGATCTCATCATTTCTAGCGGCAACTTCGTCGGGCACTAGCGCTGAACCTATCGCTGCATCTAACTGTGGATAGACTGCTTGACGGAGGTTGTTTGCAGCGACGTAGATCGAAATGACCGCAACGGGAACCAACAGTGTCCAATACACGATTTGTGTAACACGTCGTGCGGTATCTGAGCTAATCTGTCGCTCAAGTAATAGCACGAGTCCGAGTAACAACCAACCGATCGCAGGTGTGGTATGCTCTTGAAAACCCAGCAAAATCGCAATCGATACGACGATCGCGACAGGTATTCCAGCTACTCGATACAGTACGACGACGATGAGCACGGAAATGAAGATATCCCACAGGTTCCACCATGAGGACAACCAGGACTCGTTAACACGATCGACCCCTGACGTCCAAAGGAGTTTCCAACCGGGTGGAACATTGAGATTGATATTGAGCGAATCCGCATCTACCAGCCATCCATTCGCGGAAATGTCGCTCCTTGATTCCAGTATGCTGATAGATTCGACTCGACGTTCTGATGGATGAAGCGTGATGCCCGTTTCGGAGTCCGGCTCGCCGCCTAAATAAGTAACGAGTCGATTCGCGCCGTCGACGCTAACCGCACCAAGTTCGAAATCCGCCCCTATTCGAGTTTCGGATTGAACGTCAGCGACGATCTCGTCTGACGCGACCATCGACGAGCCATCAAATCCAAGCCAGATCTCCCGTGAAAGATTGAAGAGCGCCGGTTTTGGGTTTGGGTCCCCGCGCTGTTCCTTAACCAGCCTGAGCGTGGAACCTAGTGGTACCTCGTAGGTGGGCGCGCTTCCAAAAGGCGAATCGACCAAAATAGGATCTACAGGATTGACGCCTTCCACGTCAACCGTTCGATGTTGCGTCCTGGCAATGAACACCCATGTCTCTGACGTCGGCCAGTTCATTCCACGCGAAATCGGCGAGACCTCATTCGTAATCCGTTCACCTACAGCGCGTACCGACAGCCACGAAACACCGCGTGACACCTGGACGAGAAACGTGCCATCTTCAGTGACTTGCACGGGAACATCAGCATCGACCGCAGTCGCACGAAACCCTTCAAGAATAGGTTTGCCCAGCACTTCAACTCGGTCCTCACCGTCTACCGACAATCGAATCCGAGTGTCGAGTACCTGTGGAATGTCGTCACGCAGTCTGCGAAATACCTCAAGTCTCAATGCGTTTTCGGATTCGTGAACGAGAGCTTGGGCTTGTAGCCACAAATTGCCGTCCTCGATTCGTGGCACGGGAACATCTTCACCATCGATGCTTAGTTTGACGATCGCAGAGCTTCTCGGAATGCTGAGCGAGCGAGGAATGGCGTCTAAATTGATATGTCCTGTGATGGTGAATGCCCCCGAGCTAACGAACACCCGCGGCGAATCTTTGACAATACCCACACGAGCTGGCGCACCGTTTAACTCGACGGAGACAGGACGGCTATCAGTAGATGGTAAATTGACGTGACCATCAGCGTTCGCTTGACCTCGGATTCGAAAATCGATTCGCGCGCGAGTACCTGACGTCACGCCGATGTGTAATTCAGAGATCCATACGCAAGGTAACCGTTGCCTCGAAGTGTCATCGATTGGACAGTAAATGTTCGGGTGATCGGCAAGAACCCAATCTTTCCAATCTTCGAGTGCCGGTGGTACGTAAACATCCTGAGCAGCGAGCGTTACGCCTGTCGCTCCACTTACCAAGAGCACTAGGATGCCTAGCGCACGAAAAGATAGATTCCGAGTATTGGTAGTCCGCATGAATCCGCTCTATTGTCAGGCTTCTGAAGAGGCACTCTAGGCTTCCTCTATCGGAATTAGACTATGATGTCTGACATTTGTTGCCATACCCAAGCAACGCAATGCAAGTGCTCTCAGCGATTCTCATTCCAATCTACATCGCCGGCACTCGACATCGCTCCTCTACTATCTATTTGCCTCTTCGTCGAATCGACGACGATCATTTGAGTGTCCTGGTAGCTCCGAAGATCCATCGCGTACGATAATTTCGATGCAGACCTAGACAAGAAGCAATGCTGAAGCTCACTAGCGTGGTTTGTCTTTTGCGCCAGGAACGGCATCCATGAACGTAACGATCGAAAATGACTTCGTTGGGTCGCTCCCTGCGGACCCAATACGACAGAACTACCTCCGTCAGGTTCGAGGTGCTTGCTATTCGTTCGTTGAACCTTCGCGAGCCGGAAAACCTCGGCTACTTGCTTACGCCGCAGATCTAGCCGAGAGTCTCGGTTTCTCCGTTGACGACTGTCAGTCTGACAAGTTTGTCGATGTTTTCGCCGGTAACTCACTACTAGAAGGCATGAAGCCATTCGCGATGTGTTACGGTGGTCACCAATTCGGAAATTGGGCGGGTCAATTGGGAGACGGGCGCGCGATCACGCTTGGTGAGCTCATCGACACACACGGGACTCGACAAGCTTTACAGCTGAAAGGTGCCGGCAAGACCCCCTACTCGCGCTCAGCAGATGGTCTAGCCGTGTTGCGCTCGTCCTTACGCGAGTACGTGTGTAGTGAGGCGATGCATTACCTCGGAATTCCAACAACGCGTGCTTTATCACTTGTAGCGACGGGTGACGCGGTTATTCGAGACATGCTCTACGACGGACATCCGGCACCAGAACCAGGTGCGATTGTGTGTCGAGTTGCGCCGTCGTTTGTCCGATTCGGTAACTTCGAGATATGCGCTGCACAACGTGACGTGGAAATGCTGAAGCAACTTGCCGATTACACGATTAGTTCGGAATTTCCAAACTTGAAGCGTCTTGAGGAACCAGAGAAGTACATCGCATGGTTTGAGGACGTTGTCGATCGGACCATCGACATGATCGTGCATTGGATGCGCGTCGGATTTGTACACGGTGTGATGAATACAGACAATATGTCGATTCTCGGAATAACGATCGACTACGGGCCGTATGGATGGTTGGAAAACTACGATCCCGATTGGACCCCGAATACCACCGACGCCGCGACACGTCGTTACCGTTATGGCCAACAACCGTGGGTGGCGCAGTGGAATCTGCTTCAACTCGCTAACTCAATCGTACCCTTAATAGGTGAAACTACACCTCTAGAGAATGCGCTCAATCGATTCCCATCCCTCTACCAGGAACGGTGGGAGCAAACGATTCGTAACAAGCTTGGGCTTTTGGATGTTGGTAGCAAAGAGTCACCGTTGGTGAACGAACTGGAAACCGTCCTAATGCTGACAGAAACTGACATGACGCTATTCTTCCGCGAATTGGCAAATCTAGACATTACAGCGACGATTGCATCGGAAGATCCTCTCTATGCCATGGAATCGGTTTACTACGCGCCTAGCTCAATATCGGCGAAGCAGCGCGAGCAAATAAACCTATGGCTGCGGAACTACGCGACGTTGGTTAAACACCAAAACCAGAGTCAGGAGGAACGCATCGCGGTTATGAATGCGACCAATCCGCTCTACGTTCCTCGTAATTACTTAGCCCAGCTGGCTATCGACGAGGTAGAGAAAGGTAATGACGAGTATCTCGACGAATGGATGTCGGTGCTCAAGAAGCCGTATACCGAACAGCTCGGAAAAGACGAGTTTGCCGGAAAGCGTCCGGAATGGGCACGAACGCGGGTTGGTTGTTCGATGCTCTCTTGTAGTTCTTGATGCTACCCCTCATCGAGTGAAACGTCGCATTTTTCTATCGTACTAGCGAGACAAGGCGTCGGGTGACGTGTTTCGCGAAAGCACCGGCGACTTGTCGAGTAGAAATCGTTAATCGTCACAGCAAGCGACTCAAACCGCGGTCCATCAGTTATTGTCACGAATTGAGTAAATTTGGCGTTCTATCACATCCCATGGATCTGTCGTGAACGTCGTATCGGTGCATCACTTAAGCCGGACTCGCGTCAGACGATAGGCGACGATCGAAGCGCGCATGCGATTTCTAACTCTGACGCGGTTTGTCATATGCGCATCCGTCGCCGGTATCGCATTTGCTCAGGACCCTATCATCAATGACCCAGAACTCGATATCGATACGGACTTTGGCGATAACGTATTGGAGTTCGACTTCCCCGCGATTCAAATTGGTATCGCCGAATATCCGGATGGTCCGACCGGCGTCACGGTACTTCGTTTTGGAAACGCAACAAGCCGTGCAGTTGCGGTCGCTGTAGACATTCGTGGTGGTGCACCCGGATTCCTAGGAAATTACGGTCTCGTGCACGCGATTACATTGGCTGGCGGCTCATTACTTGGGTTGGAAGCGGCGTCTGGTGTCGTAGAAGGAATCTATGAAGAACGCGGCTACAACACCGATTGGGAACTTATTCCTCTGGTGAGCGCCGGCGTCGTATTCGATTTTCACCAACGCGACGACAGTATCTATCCGGATAAGCGTCTAGGTCGCGCGGCATTCGACAACATAGAAACGAATCAGTTTCCACTAGGCGCACGCGGCGCAGGTATTTCTGCGACGGTCGGTAAGTTGGTAGATTTCTCTGCTGGTGAACCTGCAGGTCAAGGTGCAGCATTTCTAGATGAAGATGGTGTCAAGATCTTCGCTTGCGTCATTCTGAACGCTGTTGGCGTTATCTACGATCGTAATGGCGATATCGTTTTAGGTGACTTAGATGCGGAATCGCGAGCAAGATCAGGCTTAGGGACGAATTTAGAGAGTCAGATCGGTTCCGGGCGAGGTAATCGAAACAACATTCTTCCGTCGGGCAACACGACGCTGACCGTAGTCGTAACAAATCAAACGATTTTGGGTTTCGATCTCGTTCAACAAGCACGCCAAGTGCACAGCTCAATGGCGCGAGCCATTCAACCGTTTCATACCCGTACAGATGGTGATGTACTCTGGTTTGTATCGACAGGAGCGGTAGAACTGACGGATATCTCATTGACCGATTTTGGCATTATGGCTTCAGAGGTTGTTTGGGATGCGGTATTAGCCGCCCATCCTTAACGTTAGGGTCTGTACGCGCGACTTTCGGATAAAGAAACTACTCGCAGGACAGTTCTCAGTCGATCAACTTGTTGATCGGGTATTCAACAATTCCTCGAGCTCCTGCCTCGATGAGTTGCGGTACGATCGTTCTCACTGTACTTTCATCGACAATCGCGTTGAGGTCAACCCAATCTTCGTCAGTCAATGCGGAGATTGTCGGTTTCTGCAGTGCGGGTAGCACGGCTTCGACAGCTTTTACAGAATCCTTATGCACATTCATCATCAAACCAACCTTCCCTTCCGCATTCAAGCATGCTTTGAGCATCAGCGCTAGGTTCTCAATTTTGTCGCGTTTCCACTGTTCTCTACATGCGTCATGATTTGCGATCAGTCTAGGTGTGCTTCGCATGACTTCGTCAACAACGCGAAGATCGTTCGCCCTAAGTGAACTACCCGTCTCTGTGATCTCTACGATTGCGTCGACCAACATAGGTGGTTTCACTTCTGTCGCACCCCATGAAAACTCGACGTCGGCCGAGACACCGTGATCAGCTAACCACCGTTGCGTGAGATTTACGGCTTCAGTCGCGATGCGCTTACCTTCTAAATCCGTAACCGACTTAACCTCAGAACCGTTTGGTACGGCTAATACCCAACGAATCGGTCGTCGACTGACTTTCGAGAAAACCAGCTCACAGATCTCTTTCACGTCAGCGCCAGTTTCTTGAATCCAGTCCAAGCCGGTTATGCCAGCATCTAATACGCCAAGTTCAACATAGCGAGCCATCTCCTGAGCTCGCACCAACAGACACTCAATATCCGGGTCATCGATCGTCGGATAGTACGACCGACTTGAAAAAGTGATCACGTAGCCGGCACGGCCAAATAGCTCGCCAGTCGCCTCCTGGAGACTTCCCGAGGGTAATCCCAGCTTTAAGGTGCTTCGTGTCATTTCGAACCATATACCGCTTGAGGATCGAACACTCTCTCGGCGATGATCGTAGGCTCACGCGTCACCGGATCAATTTCTCTGAAAAAGCAACTCTCATACCCTTCATGGCAAGCGGCGCCACCGACTTGCTCTACCTTTACGAGCACTGCATCAGCATCGCAGTCGTAGTAGATATGCTTCAGTTTTTGAACGTGACCGCTCGTTTCGCCTTTTCGCCATAACGTCTGACGACTTCGAGAGTAGTAACAGACATTGCGTGTTCGAATAGTCTCCTCGTAAGCCTCACGGTTCATGTACGCAAGCATTAGCACTTTCCCATCGTCGTGGTTTTGAGCAACCACCGGTATGAGTTCGTTTTTCTGAAAATCGGGACCAGTCATACTGCAGCTGATTCAGACAAATCGCCTGAGTGTAGTTCGGGGGTAATACACCCATAGATTCAGCGTCGAAATGCGGACTCTACGGATGAATCGAGTCCGTAATTATCAAAACGTGAGTAACCGAAGCGCGTTGTGTAGGTCGCGAGTCTGATTAAGACAACGCTATTGTGATACCGCCCATCAGGTCTCCGATATGTGCTTGAAGCCTCTTCTTGACAGCACAAATATCATCCCCACCCTTAATTGCTGACTCAACCGAGCGCGCTGAATGATCTTGTCTCAAAAAATGGACCGACTAGGTACGGAAACTGCCTTCGAGGTACTCGCACGTGCAGAAGCACTCAAAGCAGCCGGTCGTGACATCATCAACCTGGGTATTGGTCAACCTGACTTTAAGACGCCACCACACATTGTTGAGGCCGCAGTTAAAGCTTTGAACGACGGACATCATGGCTATACACCTGCGCCCGGAATTCCAGCTCTAAGAGAAGCGGTCGCCGAGGACATACTCAAATGGCGTAACGTGGAAGTAAGTCCGAACAGCGTACTGATTGTGCCCGGTGGCAAGGTCACGATGTTTTTTGCGATTCTCATGTTCGGCGAAGAAGGCTCGGAAATCCTTTACCCAAATCCTGGCTTTCCTATCTATGAATCAGTAATTAACTTTTCAGGAGCAACAGCGGTTCCAATTCCTCTTGTGGAATCGCTTGGATTTTCGTTCAGTGCGAATACCGTACTCGACCTCATGACACCGAACACTCGGTTGGTGATCATCAATTCACCAGCCAATCCAACAGGTGGCGCTGTTCCGAAGGCGGAGATCGATAAGCTCGTCGATGGTCTTGAGGAGTTCCCGAATGCTGTCATCATGAGCGATGAGATCTACGCACGAATCTGTTACGGAGATGAGGATCACGTCTCACTACTTAGCTATCCACAAATCCGAGATCGCCTTATCTTGTTGGACGGTTGGAGTAAGACGTACGCGATGACCGGTTGGCGTATGGGCTACTCGGTCTGGCCAGATCCACTTATCGATCATGCGACCCGATTGGCAATCAACTGTCACTCGTGTGTCAACGCATCTGCGCAATTTGCAGGAATCGCCGCATTGCAGGGACCTCAAGACTCGGTCGACGAAATGGTGACAGCGTTCGAAGAACGTCGAAAGGTCATCGTAGACGGTTTAAATGGACTCGCAGGTGTCACCTGCACCGAACCGCTAGGTGCGTTTTACACGTTTCCGAATATCACCGGGACAGGATTGACGGCCGCACAACTACAAAACCAGATGCTTGAACAAGCTGGAGTCGCAACCGTCGCCGGTACCTCGTTCGGCGCTTACGGTGAAGGCTACATTCGGTTCTCTTATGCAGCATCCTTGAATGAAATCACACAAGCGATTCAGAGAATCGATGACTTTCTTGGAACGATCGGCATCAACGAGGTCGCTTCTTAACTAGCTAGTTTCGAATTCCACTATGGCGTAGCAATGCGTCATTCAGCGGGGGTCTTCCTCGGAAACTCGCAAACATCTCACTCGCCTTGACCGAGCTACCCACCTCGAGTATTTCGTGAAGATACCTCGTACTCGTCTCTTGATTATCGAGACCTTCTTCCTCGAATGCTGCAAACGCGTCGGCTGAGAGTACTTCCGCCCAAAGATAGCTGTAGTAACCAGCAGCATATCCTCCGGCGAAAATATGCGCGAAACCCCAAGGAAATCGGTCATAGTCTTTGTTCGGCAACATACCGGTGCGTGTACGAATCCCGCGCATCGTCGATAGCGGATCAAATCCTTCAATTTGCATATGAAGCGTTAGATCAAGAAGCCCGAACTCAAGCTGGCGAACCATCGCCATACCAGAGTTGAAGTTCTTGGCTTCAATAAGCCGCTTGAGCAATTCAGTTGGAAGCGTTTCTCCCGTCTCAAAGTGCTTCGATATCCGTTGTAATGAATCGACTTGCCAACACCAGTTCTCCATGAATTGACTCGGTAATTCGACTGCATCCCACTCAACACCATTGATTCCCGACACGGTCGCATAAGACTGCCTCGTTAGCATGTGGTGAAGACCGTGGCCGAATTCATGGAACAGCGTCACAACTTCCGAGTGCGTGAGTAACGAAGGATTTCCTTCAGTCGGCGGCGTGAAATTGCATGTCAAATACGCGACCGGTAAGGTGAGCTCGTTGCCTACTGCTCGTCGACTGCGGCAATCTGCCATCCAAGCACCACTGCGTTTTTTCTCACGCGCAATTGCGTCGAGATAAAAGCGCGCAACGACATCATTTTCACGAGCGATCTCGTAATACCGGACATCCTCGTGCCACGTTGAAGGTGGTTCAGTTTTCCGAATTTGTACATCGAAGAGCCGCTCTACGACTCCGAACATCCCATCAACAACATGATCGAGCGGGAAATATGGCTTCAACTGCGCATCCGACACGTCGTACAGAGACTTGCGCATGCGTTCAGCGACGAAATTCAGGTCCCACGGCTCAAGCGAATCGATCTCAAGTTCATCGTTTGCGAATGCGCGCATTCGTTCGAGTTCATCCTGAGCTTGTGGAACCGCTTTGGTAAGCAAATCTTCGAGAAAGGACTTCACTTCCTGTGCGGAGCTCGCCATTTTCGGTTCGATCGAGTATTCGGCGAACGTATCAAATCCAACCAGCTGTGCCATCTTCGTACGGGCTTCGAGTATTTCTTCGATAACTTCTGAATTGTCGAATTCGCCGCCATTCGGTCCAACTTCCGACGAGCGAGTCACATAGGCTTGATACATTTCCTCACGCAGCGACCGATTCTCACAATGCATCATGGTGCTCGAATAACACGCCATGTCGAGCGTCAGAAGATAACCGTCGAGATCCCGTCGTTCCGCCGCGGCTCTTGCCACGGCCAGATTAGGTGCAGGAATCCCTTTCAGTTCGTCGAGATTGTCGATGTACTTTGACCAAGCATCGGTCGCGTCCAGTAGATTGTTAGAGAACGAGCTACTGAGAAGCGTCAGTCGTTGTCGCAGATTCTTGAATTGCTCACGCTTTTCATCGTCAAGGTCCACTCCGTTGCGCCGAAATGTGCGCAAAGAGTCGTCAATCATTTTTCGTTGTGTCGCGTCCAACTGGTTAAAACTTTCGCTCGCTGCTAACGCTTTGACCCTTTCACAGAGCGGTCTGGATTGACTGAGTCGAGTCGAATGTTCGGTCAGTTTCTGTATCGCGTCGTCATGCGCTTTACGAAGTCCTTCATTGCTAACCACCGCGTTCAGATGCGAGATTGGTGCCCATACATCGTTCAGATCGACTTCCAACGACTCGAGCGCCATGATGAGGTTGTCCCACGTGGGCTCGCGTGTCGCTGATTCGACGATGAGATCAACCTGAGCATCATGTGAGGCGATCTTTTCATTAATAAACGGGACGATCTCAGTGGCATTAATCGCTTGATGGTCCGGTAAGTTGTGGATCGTTGTGTGCATGTCTTACGGAACTGTGGATTAGTGAGAGGTTTAATTTTCGACAACACAGTACTGAACAAATGCAATGCCGATCAAAAACGTCTTTAGGATGGTCGAGGAGGTCAAGCAAGACTTAGAGAACTTAAGTCTTGAGGACCTCGACCGAGAACTCAGCGACCGAGATGACCTGTTGCTTCTCGATATCCGCGAAATTCAGGAATTTGTCGATTTAGGTACCATCCCGTCTGCGATCAACGCGCCACGCGGGATGCTCGAATTTTGGGCAGATCCAGCGAGTCCTTACTATCGCGACTACTTCCACGAAGACAAGCGTGTCGTGCTGTTCTGCGCAGGTGGGGGTCGCTCCGCTTTCGCTGCCAAAGCATTGAAGGAAATGGGTTACTCAGACGTCGCCCACTTGGAAGCTGGATTTAACGGCTGGTCAGAATCTGGTCGAGCGATTGAAGATACCACCACCAAAGCACGCTGGATGCGTAAGCCGCGAGATTGAGGCTCAGTCCTTTACGAATATTCAAAGTAGGCGTTAGAAACGACTACTCGATCGTCGACAATCCCCTCAAAAATAACCCTACCTCCGCCATCGTTCCACGCTCGGATTTTCACGTCGTCACCTGGAAAGACGGGAGAAGAAAACCGAACCTTGATCTTCTTGAATCGGTTTTGTGCATTGTCACAAAGCGCGCTTAACAGCGCTTGAGCGCAGTGACCGAACGTACATAAGCCATGCAGGATAGGTGTATCAAAACCACCAAATCGCGCCGCATCTGGGTCTATGTGCAACGAGTTGTAGTCGCCTGACAATCGATAAATGTGTGCTTGATTGTCACCGATGTGCACTGACAAATCCAAGTCGGGTGTCGAGTCCGGCACTGCGATTTTCTGAGAGAACGACTGACCAACTCCCTCAAATGGTTCGATGTCGCCAAGTTGCTCGACGCCGCGTCTGAACGAACCGTTCACCATTCGAACGCAGTCTTCGCCATCTGCATTCGCGACGATGCTCTCGTATTCACAGAATCCGTTCCCCCTTCCACGAGGGTGAACGCCGATCAATCGTGACCGGACCGTGACGGTTCCACGAGTCGGTAACGGGTGAATGACTTCTAAATAGCGTTCGGCATCAATGTTGAGCGGTCCTGGCGAGTTCGGTATATGCGCACTATCGACGGGTGCACCCGCGCCACCCCAGCGAATTGAAAATGTCGGAAAGACCGCAAAAGCTGGATTTGCTTCGTATATATAGCGTAGATCGTCTATACCGATTCCAACTGCGTAGAGCAGTACGTCACGTTGGTCATACGAAATCGATACGGGTTCTCCCCAAGGACCGGGATTTCCATCTGGGAGCGCGGCTTGAGCATTGTAGGTCGCCACGGATTACCTCTCTAGTCGCGTTCGAGAATCAAAGTTCCTGTCGTTGATAGTGTGCCGCCGGTGCCATTCACAATACAGTTCGATGCTTCCGTCTGTTTGCCTGGATCGCCGTTCACGCCGTCCTCTGCCGTTCCAGACATCTGGCGATACGCCTCAACCAACAACTGCATCCCATACATACCGGAATGATTGAATGACAGACCACCACCGTTCGTATTTAT
>JAPOVY010000098.1:16118-18330 GCA_026707905.1 Gammaproteobacteria bacterium
CCTTCCTTCCAAAGGGTGTATCCGCGCCCGCGCGGCGCCAAACCTAACATTTCTGCGGTAATGCCTGCTGTAATGGTGAATGAATCGTAAATCATCGCCATCTCGATGTCGTTCGGACTCAAACCGGCCATTTCGTAAGCCATCTTTGCGGAGCGATGCGCGGATGTCGCGGTAAAGTCCTCCATCTCCACCATGTTTGAGTGACCCATCGACTCACCAGCGCCAACAACCCATACTGGTTTCGACTTTAGCGTACGAGCGATTTCTGGTCGAGCCAAAATAACGGCGCCACCATGATCGGTCACCAAACAGCAGTGGTAAAGCGTCATTGGCCAAGCGATTAACCGCGCATTGAGTACATCTTCGATCGTAATCTCACCGCCAAACGGATTGGTTTCCTTTGAGTACATCAACGCACGAGGGTTTTTCATTGCCCATTGCCGCGTGACCACACTGATATGAGCGAAGTCTTCGGGAGTGGTGCCGTAGACATGGTTGTGACGAACCATCGAGTGAGCATATTGAGCGGGAGCACCCGCTATCCCATATGCCGCAGTCGCCTCTTCCGCTGGGGACACTTCGCCACGTCCGCCTCCGCCGCGGCCGCCCATGCCTCGATATGACCAACCAGCTTCACCATGGCTGATGAGCGCGGTGTCAATCATGCCAGATGCAATAGCAGCTAGCGCATGTCGCACATGGATCTGGAATGAGCATCCACCCACTGATGTGGTATCTATGTACGACGGGTGGATGCCTAAATGTTCAGCCAACTCAGACGACCAACCCGCTGAGAACACACCATCGATATCGCTAATCGGGATTCCCGTATATGCCGAGACGTTTTTGATCGCTTCGATATGAAGCTGCAATGACGTGCAGCGTATCGTTCGTTCTTCTCCGCCTGGATAACCAATAAGGTCAGATTCGCACGCACCAACAAGTGCAGCGCGGTACGACAGATCGGGCATTTTCATTATTCGACCACTCTCCAAAACGGAATGAACGTATCGTCGTTCGCTTGCTCAAATTCGACTTTGACTTTGCAACCGATCTTGATGTCTTCGGGTTTGTTTGGATCCACACCGCGAAGTACAGTCTGCATGCGGTCCCCTTCTTTGAGGTCGATGAACGCAGTGACGAACGGCAGTTCCTGAACCCAACCTCCCGCGGCCAAGCGATGTTGGACTGCAAATGTATACAAGGTACCCTCGCCGCTTACTTCTATCCAATCCAGTCGATCAGAATGGCAAAACGGGCAGATCAGTCTCGGGTACCAATGCACGCTATTGCAGTCTAGGCAGTGCGGAAGAACGAGCTTTCCTTGTTTCGCACCTTCCCAGAACGGTTTGTTGTGCTGTCCCTGTCGGGGAATGGGTTTGTCGTAAGCCACTTAGAGATCCAAATCAACAGTAAATACGAGATTCGTCCAAATTATCTATAAGCCTTATTCCGCCACAGTCTGCCCTGAATACACTTGACCGCTTCGCTTTTCGCACCGATTCCCGATGAAACTACTGATCGCCAACCGTGGTGAGATTGCGATCCGCGTCGCTGACGGTGCTCGAGATTTAGGTATTCAAACCGTCTCGATCTATACCGCGGACGATAAAGATTCGCGTCATGTTACGACGACCGACGAAGCTGCATCGCTCGACGCTACTGGCGTAAAAGGTTATCTCGATATCGAAAACATCGTCGCCATCGCAACCGAACACCGCTGTGATGCGATTCATCCTGGCTACGGGTTCCTGAGTGAAAATGCGAATTTCGCGGCTTCGTGCGAAAAAGCAGGGATGGCATTTATTGGACCAACACCTGAAACACTCACATTGTTCGGCAATAAGAGCAGTGCACGGAAATTCGCCTCCGAACAAAATGTGCCGGTCGTCAGAGGATCGGAAGGCGCCGTGTCAATTGACGAAGCGAGTGCATTACTAGATAGCTTGCCGCAAGGACACGGGTTATTACTAAAGGCCGTAAATGGCGGGGGCGGTCGAGGGATGCGCCAGGTCGTTGATCATTCTGCGCTTTTAGATGCCTACGCACGCGCTTCTTCGGAGGCGAAAGCCGCCTTTGGCGATGACGCACTTTACGCCGAGCAACTACTCAGCGACGTTCGCCACATCGAACTTCAGGTCATCGGCGACGGAACTGGCAATGTAAGGGTCATTGGTGATCGCGATTGCAGTCTGCAACGTCGCCATCAGAA
>JAPOVY010000139.1 GCA_026707905.1 Gammaproteobacteria bacterium
ATAAATGAGTCGCGGACGCCCTGCAGGGAATCCGCGACTTCTCTTTAATCCTACTGCATAGGCGGCTTATTCCCCATGTTGGTCAGAATGCGCAATGCGTCCCAAGGTTGGATCGCTAAATTCGTCGCTGGCGTGATCATTGTTGTTTTGACGATCTTCGGCTTTGGCGCATTTAATCTCTTCGCTGTAAATGAACCCGCCGTTGCTTCGGTGAACGGTGAAGACATTACAGAACGTTCGTTGGCTGCCCAAATAGAGCGTTCGAAACAGCAGATCCGTGCAACTTACGGTGATTCCGTTACCGAAGCTCAACTCGATCAGTTCGTCAATGAGGAATTCGCGCTTCGTCAACTGATTGACACGGAGCTGATGATGCAAGCAAGTCGGAATCTTGACCTTACGCTTTCCGACCTAGCGTTCGAGCGCGTACTTCGATCAGATCCACAATTTCAGACTGAAAGTGGTGAATTCGATGAAGAGCTATTAAGAGAAACGCTCGAGCGAGGCGGACTATCCGTGCAGACGCTTCGGGGTCTACAGGAAGACGCGACGGTACGAAGTCAAATGTTTAGGGCTTTAGAGGACACGGCTTTTAGCACTGACTCTGAAATTCGCTTGACGACGAAATTCGACAAGCAAGTTCGCGACATCTCGGTACTTGAATTCGACCTTGCTCAGTTCGAAGATCCAGAGAGTGTTACGGAAGAGGATATCGCGTCGTATTACGAGCTGAATTCAGACCTCTATATGACCGAAGGTACGTTTGACTTTGAGTATGTAGAGCTTAAAAGAGATCAGTTTATTTCGGAGATAGCGCTCTCTGAAGAGGAGATTCAGAATCTCTACGACGCCGATATCGCTGCACGTAATTCCAATGCTAAACGGCGAGGTCGCCACCTTTTAATTAAGGTCGATGACAATCGGAGTGACGAAGAAGCTCTAACGTTGATCTCGGAGATTCGTGCACGCGTCGATGCTGGCGAATCACTAGAGGACTTGGCAAAAGAACTGTCGGAAGATGAAGGTTCGAAACAGGACGGCGGCGATCTTGGATTCTCTGAGCGCGAGCAATGGGTAAGAGAGTTTTCAGATTCCTTGTGGTCGCTTGAACTCAATGAAATCTCACAACCTGTGAAGACATCGTACGGATATCACCTAATCGAGTTACTTGAGGTCGAGGACCTCGAACTACCGTCCATTGACGAACGGCGGGAGGGTCTGTTGGAAGAACATCGATTAGCGCTGGCGACAGATTCGCTAAAGGAAGCGCTTACCGAAGTCGATCGCCTGGCATTCGAACAATCTGACTCGTTGCAGTCTATTGTCGATGAGTTCGACGTCGAGATCAACCAAATTCTCGCAGCTGACCGCTTTAGTAACGAGGGTCTTCTCGCGAATCAAAGCGTACGGAGCGCGTTTATGGACAGCGACGTCATCGAGAACGGATTCAACAGTCGAGTCGTTGAGATTGGAGATACTGCAATCGTCGTGGGTCGATTGATCGGTAGGACCGAACCGACGCTGCGACGATATGAGGATGTATCCGATGACATTCGACAGAATCTTGCGGAAGATGCAGCGGTCGCAGCTCGCGACACTAAACTCAACAGTGTGTTGACACAATTGCAAGAGGATCGCAACTACGACGGCGCATCACTTGCTGCCGGATCTGATTGGGTCGTGTATGAACGTCAAAAAAGAGACGACTTCACGGTCGATCCAGCAATTTTGGATGCCGCGTTCGCACAACCGCTGCCTGAAGATGGTGAGCGGGTCATCGTCACCGCAGAATCCGAGTTCACACCCACGAAGTACATCGTTACAACTTCGCGTCAAGATCTTGCCGAGTACGCATTACTCGATGCATCTGAGCAAGACTCGATGAGAGAAGCGGCGCTGAATGAAGCTAAAACTCGTGCAACTGCGGCATTCTTCGCCAGCTTGAGATCGTCGGCCTCGATAAAGACTGAACTCTTTGCGGTCGAATAATCGAACCGAAACGAAGTCTAGAGTCGTTCTCTACACGGACGGTTCTTGTGCACCCACAAATCCCGGTCCCGGTGGCTGGGCATTCCTCGCCGTCGTGAATGGTCAACCTAGTGAACTGGTAAAAGGTGGCGAGGGTCGTTCAACCAACAATCGTATGGAGTTAACCGCTGCGATTGAAGCGTTGAAGACGCGAAACGCCGGGGAATCAGTAGAGCTCTACACTGACTCCGAGTATCTTCGATTAGGGATTACTCAGTGGTTAGACGCGTGGATAAGGAATGGCTGGATTCGAGGTAAAGGTAAACCCGTACTTAACAAGGATCTTTGGCTCGAACTTCATACCCAGAATTCACGATTGCAGGTCGACTGGCGTTGGGTGAAAGCCCATGCAGGTCATACCTTTAACGAGATAGTCGATCACGCAGCGAGAGAGGCTGCGATCTCTGCGGCTAGTCTGGACGATTCTGAAACGAAGATAGCAGATGGCAGACCGTCAACTGCTGGAGACGTGCCAGCAAGCGCGAAGTACTCTATTGCGGCGGTAGATTCGGGTACTAACCG
This sequence comes from Gammaproteobacteria bacterium, assembly GCA_026707905.1. GTDB lineage: Bacteria > Pseudomonadota > Gammaproteobacteria > Pseudomonadales > Azotimanducaceae > Bin55. The sequence continues at coordinate 2,551 of JAPOVY010000139.1, forward strand.
AAGTGCGTGGGTTGTCATTTCCGAGGTTTCAAATTTCGAGACCGTTCTGGAAGGGATTGAGGTGGGAGCAAGCGTCCATCGGGCGCTTCTTACCGGCACAGTTAGGTTGTTACGCTCGTTGCAGGAGAATGGCGGCGTGCGACTGTCCACAGAATCCGAATATCTTTATAAAGGAGCCACACAATGGTTGGACGGTTGGCGGCGGCGCGGATGGCGCAAATCTGACGACAAACCGGTCGCGAATAAGGATCTGTGGATCGAAATACACGGGCAGCTCAAGCGCTTAGATGTGGAATGGCAACTGGATCGTCGTACGAACGGCGATTCATCCGACTCCTTCGTCCGAATTGCGGCACGTATCGCTCGCGATGTTTTGGCGCGATCTGGATCCTGAAAATGAGGTATGCAAGTGATTCAGGTTTTCCTCGATACTGAAACCACCGGTATCGATGTGGCTGCAGGTCATCGAATCATCGAACTCGGGGCGACTGTCGTAAAGGACGGCATGCACACGAATGAAGAGTTTCACCAGCTCCTCAATCCAGAACGTGATATAGACGCGGGCGCCTCAGAAATTCATGGGATCACCAGCGAGCAACTAACCAATGAACCTAAATTCGGTGAAATTGCAGACGCTTTCATCGACTTCGTAAGCGGTCACGAAGTGTTTATGCACAACGCCGCATTTGACGTACAGTTCATCGACGCTGAATTACATCACGCGAACCGACCTGAGCGGATGGCAGATATCTGTCACATCACCGATACGATGACACTCGCCAAAGAGATTCACAAGAGTGGGCAGGTAAGCCTTGATGCTTTGTGCAGTAAATATGGCGTCGACCGTGCTGATCGCGATAAGCACGGCGCATTGTTGGACTCCCAGCTGCTTGCTGAAGTTTATCTTCGCATGCTCGAGTCGAAGAACAGCCTTTTAGGTGAGCTTGAAGAGTCAGAGGAAATCTACGAACAACCTCGATTCATTCAGTTGGACAGAGATACTCCCCGCGTCATCCGTGCGACCGATGACGAACTAGCTGCACACGAGGCATACATGCGAGAATTAATGGAAGGCATGTAACCTAGAAGAGGAACCAGTTCACACAGACCCAACCTACCGTACCCATCGTGATAAAGTACGGAATCGCCATATACACCATACGGCCATATGACAACCGGATCAAAGGGGCGAGGGACGAAGTCAGTAGGAATAGAAACGCGGCTTGACCATTCGGAGTTAGGACGCTCGGGATGTTCGTACCTGTGTTGATCGCGATTCCAAGTGCATCGAACTGCTGACGTGTTATTTCGCCGTTCGCGTATGCGTCCGCAACATCTTGGATGTACACGGTTGCGACGAATACGTTATCGCTGATCGCCGACAGCAGTCCGTTTGCAATATAGTAGTACCCAGGTTGGGCATCAACCGGTAAACTCAACACATAGTCGGAAATTGGCGTAAACAAATGCGCGCCGTGGATCACTGCAACAATCGCAAAGAACACTACGAGTAGCGCTGTGAATGGAAGTGCTTCCTGAAACGCTTTACCGATGTTGTGTTCCTCGGTCTCACCGTTGAACGCAGTTTGGAGTACGATGACCAATAAGCCGATCAATCCAACTTCTGCGACATGAAACGCAAGCGCGAAGATCAATGTCAATGCGGCGATCGCCTGTACGATGAGTGCGCTCCGGTCACTGTGTTTTAGCTGATTCATCTCGTCAACATGGGCTTCAAGCAGAATCCTGTGAACGGAATGCGGTATCCTCGCGCCGTAACCGAAGATGCGCGTGATTTCGAGTAGGACGCAAGTAGCGAGTCCTACGATTAATACAGGAAACGTCACCGGTGCCATCTGAAAGACGAATTCCATGAATTCCCAACCGAGACGATCCGCGATCAATAGATTCTGAGGTTCGCCGACCTGAGTCGTGACACCACCGAGAGCAGTTCCTACAGCGCCGTGCATGACGAGATTCCGAAGGAATGCTCTAAATTCAATAAGGTCGGCTTGATGTTCTTCGCTAAGTTCTGGAATGTCGTGAACATCTTCAGGTACTTCCGCCAATCCGGCGGCGACAGAGTTGTAGACAGCGTAAAACCCGAGCGATACTGCGATGATGACTGCCATGACTGTGAGCGCATCGAGAAACGCTGAAAGAAACGCAGCGACGAACGACAGTAGCAACGACAACAGAACCTTGGAGCGGACGTGGATAAGGAGTTTGCTGAAGATGAACAACAGCAAGTCTTTCATAAAGTAGATTCCCGCGACCATAAAAACTAAAAGTAGGATCACCTTCAGGTTGGCTTGCAGTTCTAGGTAGATAGCTTCTGGTGTGGTGAGTCCAATAACTACGGCTTCAAGCGCGAGGAGTCCTCCGGGGAGTAAGGGATAACACGTGAGTGCCATCGCAAGCGTGAAGATAAACTCGAGGACCAAGATCCACCCAACCACCGTGACGCCGACACCTGGAATGAACAGTAGGAGCGGATTGATGATCAAGAACGTCAGGATCGTGTACTTGTACCAATCAGGCGAGGAACCGAGAAAACCTTGCCAAAAAGCTTGAGGTAACGACTGGGCTTCGATGGTAGGTGCGGGTCGAGAGCTCACACTATTCCTTGTAAATTAGTAAAAACGGTCGTGCGTTAGCGCAACAGTAAAGTCGGTTATTTTGCCTATGCGCCTGTCGAGAGAATGACAAAGCGCATGTTGCGTGGTGCCTCCTAAAATCACGCCTGCAATTTCGACCGAACTACACATGTGGCCGTTTGATCCAGACGATTTCGTTTCTCATCAAGTAGATCATGAAAACCAGAACGCAGAAAACGCACTTTATTTCTGCCTCATGGGAGATCAGCTCCTTTCAATTAGTGAGGGTGGAATTCCGCGCCCCATTGAAGCGGATGAGTTCCGCTGGCTTGATGTCGAAACTCGTAGCAAGAACTACCTAGGCGCATGGCGCGGAGATCCTTGCTTCGCGCTTGATATCGATGGCGATGTCCCACCGGGTTATGCTGTATCGGACCTTCGCGCTTGGCTAGGTCGAGTTGAACCGGGATTGTTCTATCTCGCGGGGCGAGCTAAGCAGATCGTGGAAATGGTTCGTACCAATCAATACTGCGGTCGTTGCGGCCAGTCGATGGAGGATCACCAGTCCGATCGTGCGCGGCGTTGCCCCGCGTGCGGTCTGGTCGCATACCCTCGGTTGAGTCCGAGCATTATCGTGTTGGTTCGGAAAGGCGATGAGATGCTATTAGCACGAAATTTCAATTGGCCGCAGGGGATGTTCAGCACGCTTGCCGGATTTGTAGAACCGGGTGAGTCGATCGAGCAAACGGTACATCGCGAAATCATGGAAGAGGTCGGACTTCGTGTCAAGAACCTCAAGTATCTTGGCAGTCAATCGTGGCCGTTCCCAAACTCATTGATGTTGGGTTTTCACTGTGACTACGATTCAGGTGACCTCACGTTTCACGATGAGGAGGTCGCAGAAGCGCGATGGTTTCGATATGACGAATTGCCGAATGTACCCGGTGCCACCGCAATTTCCCGTTGGTTAATCAACAGCTTCATCGAAGAGAAAGAAAAGAAAACGGCTTAGTCCGTTCGACGAACAGTCAGTTATTCGCGTGTTCTCCGGACGCAATCCAGAACTTTTCCCATAGGTTTCCCACCTACCGCGATGGATATCGGTTTGTTGCGATGAAACGTCCTTCGGATGGGATAGGGCGTCACCGAGTGAGTAGAGAACCACACTCGGTGACTTCCGCTGTATCGGGTTACTGACTAGCTTTTTACTGCGCCTCGAATGAGTTCCTCAATATGAGATTCTGGGGTACCATCTTCACCGTCTTCTTGTGTGAACTGCTCTTCTTCCGTCGATCCCGTCAGTGCAGTTACCGAGGATTCCCCGCCTTGAATCACATTCGCTACCTCATCGAAGTAACCAGTACCTACTTCCTGTTGGTGGCTCACGAACGAGTAGCCACGCGATTCTGCTGCAAATTCCTGTTCCTGAAGCTCGACGTACGCGGTCATTTGGTTTTTGACGTATTTCTGTGCTAAATCGAACATGTTGTACCACATGCTGTGGATTCCAGCGAGCGTAATAAACTGGAAGCGATATCCCATCGCCGCAAGCTCCCTTTGGAACTTCGCAATGGTGGCATCGTCTAGGTTTTTTCGCCAGTTGAAGCTCGGCGAACAGTTGTAGGCAAGCATTTGATCTGGATAGTCCTCGTGAATTGCGTCCGCGAACTCCTTCGCTTCACTGAGGTCCGGCACTGCTGTTTCACACCAGATGAGATCTGCATAAGGTGCATACGCTTTACCTCGCGCAATGGCTTGAGGTAGCCCAGCTCGCGTTCGATAGAAGCCTTCCGGTGTACGTTCACCGGTAATGAAAGGCTTATCGTGCTCATCGATGTCGCTTGTCAACATTTCTGCGGCATTCGCATCTGTGCGTGCCATGAGTAACGTTGGCACATCGCAAACGTCCGCTGCTAATCGAGCGGCAATCAGTTTCTGTACTGCTTCTACTGTCGGTACGAGGACCTTACCGCCCATGTGACCGCATTTCTTAACGCTTGCCAGTTGATCTTCGAAGTGGACACCTGCGGCGCCGGCATTGATCATCGCCTTCATCAGTTCGAATGCGTTTAGGATTCCGCCGAACCCGGCTTCGGCGTCTGCAACAATCGGTGCGTAGTAATCGATGCCATCGTCGATACCTTTTGACCATTGGATCTCATCTGCGCGACGGAATGCGTTATTGATGCGGTTGACGACGGTAGGCACCGAATTCACGGCATATAGTGATTGATCGGGATACATCGTCTCCGATGTATTCGCATCGGCCGCGACTTGCCATCCGGACAGGTAAATTGCTTTGATGCCCGCCTTGACCTGTTGTACCGCCTGGCCGCCGGTCAACGCGCCTAAGCAATTCACAAAGTCCTCAGACTGAAGCAGGTCCCATAGCTTGTCTGCTCCGTGTGCGGCCAACATGCTTCGATGAGGAATCGTGCCACGAAGTTGCACGACGTCTTCGGCTGAGTAGCCGCGTTTGACGTCGCCCCAGCGTGGATTTGTGCGCCATTCTTCCTCTAATTCAGCAATCTGCTCTGAACGAGGTTTACGGGGTTGGTAGTGAAGAGCCATGAGTCAATCGGTTGCGCTGCTGAGAAAGGCGCGTATTCTAGAAATCAGTTAACAGGATAAAAGAGAATTGATAGCATGAATTACTTTCTTTAATGGAATAAATAAACTACGTGTCGCCTACGTAACGCATCGCACGATGTTCGATGCCAGCATCCAAAAAAATCTCGCCAAATGCAGAAAATCCGTTTTGCGCATAGAAACCAAGTGCATGGGTTTGTGCGTGGAGAAATGGTTCCGGAAAACCGTTTTCGAGCGCTTCCTTCACAGCAGCATGTAACAACAGGGCACCAATTCCGTGTCTGCGATACGAGATGAGAACTGCCATACGGCCTATCTGGCCGGACGGCATCAACCTCGCAACGCCTACTGGCCTATCTCGAACAGTAGCGAGGAAATGCGTGCTTACTTCGTCCATACCATCCAACTCTTCATCGACTGGCACGGATTGTTCCTCAACGAATACTTTGAATCGGATTGTTTTGAGTGTTTCGGCAGCTTCTCCCCACGAAACCCGACGTATAACGGGGCTCACAGGTTCTGAAGACGGACAGTAAGCTCATGTATGCCGTCGTCCGCTAGCTGTGTTGCCAGTCCGATATATCTCGATGGATGCATGACTTTTAACTGCGATCGTAGTTGTTCGTCAAGCGGTAACTCGTCCAACACTTCCATGTAGAGAGACTCTGAAAGTTGCCGACCACGCGTGATGTCCTTCACCGTTTCATATGGATCTGGATGACCGTGTCGACGCATCACAGTTTGTACCGCTTCGCTCAACACTTCCCACGCTTTATTGAGATCTTCGACAAGCAGCTCGTGGTTCACTTCGAGCTTCTTTATACCTCGGACCGCACTCTTGATTGCTATTGCAGTATGTCCGAATACCATCCCGGCATTGCGAAGTACCGTTGAGTCTGTCAAGTCGCGCTGCCATCGAGAAATGAGCAATTTGTCCGCGAGGTGACGGGCGAGCGCATTTGCGATACCGACGTTACCTTCCGAGTTTTCGAAGTCGATTGGGTTAACCTTGTGCGGCATCGTCGAGCTACCCACCTCGCCTTCGATTTGCTTTTGCTTGAAATATCCGAGTGAGATATAACCCCAAACATCACGATCGAAATCCAATATGACTTGATTGAATCCTGCGAGCGCATTTAAATACTCAGCCATCCAGTCGTGTGGTTCGATTTGTGTTGTATATGGGTTCGGCGTGAACCCTAAAGCGGCAACGAACGTGGAAGAAACCGTTTGCCAGTCGATTTCTGGCGCCGCCGCGACGTGAGCATTGAAATTTCCAACTGCGCCATTGATTTTCGCTTGAATGGGGACGTCATTGAATCGTTCAGCCCATTGTGTAAGTCTTGCAGCGACATTCACGAGTTCCTTCCCTAACGTCGTCGGCGACGCGGTTTGACCATGCGTACGTGACAGCATCGGCGTTTCAATATGCGCAGCCGCGAGTCCAAGGATTTCGCGTGTGAGGTCGACCATCAACGGCAAAAGAACGTCGCGACGTGCGTCTCGGAACATCATTGCGTAAGCGAGGTTGTTGATATCCTCTGATGTACATGCGAAGTGCACGTATTCCTTAATCGCGTTTAAATTTGCGCGCTCAAGTGCCTCTTTAACGTAATACTCGACAGCCTTGACATCGTGGTTTGTCGTACGCTCGATCGCTCGAATTCGCTCAGCATCTACGGTGCTGAAATCGGTCTGGATCGCTTGGAGTGAACTAATTTGTTGCGACCCGAGATTGGTATCACCGATTAATCTGAGATCCACAACGAGATATTTCAACCATTCGATTTCAACGGCTACGCGTCGATGAATCAATCCAAATTCACTACAAATCGTTGCGAGTTCAGCAACGTGTCTTCGATATCGTCCGTCGATGGGCGAAACGGCGAGTAGTTCACTGGAAGTCTGATCCATATCAAGGTTCGTTGAGACGGTTCCTTCGTTACTCATTTGTCTACAACTTTTCTTATCTTCGCACCACCCAAACATCGGGTGCCGCTATAGAACGCAACATATTGACCCGGTGTGATAGCTCGCTGAGGACCGTCAAATAGAACCTTCACTTCCGTGCCATTAGTCTCGATCGTACATGGCTTGGGTACCGACCGATAGCGTACCATCGCTTCGCATCTAACTATCCTAGAGGGATCGCCAATGAACCAATTCGGCTCTTCTGCGAGCAATCTCGAAGCCTGTAACTGAGATTGGTCTTGTGTTACGACGAGTTCATTTGTCTCGATTCGCTTGCGCATGACGTACCATGGTGCTTCAGCCGCGTCGCGCAATCCTCCGATGCCTAAACCTTGCCGTTGACCCAACGTGTAGTACGCCAGACCGGTGTGTTCGCCCACGTTTGTACCGTCTACATCTACGATCGGTCCGGGATCTTTAGGTAGATATCGATTGAGGAAATCACTGAAGCGACGCTCACCAATGAAACATATCCCCGTGCTGTCCTTCTTGGCGTATACGTGAAGCGAATGACGCTTCGCGGTCGTACGTACCGTTTCTTTGGTGAGATTCGCGAGTGGAAACAGGCACCTCTCAAAGCGTTCGATTGAGACGGCTTGCAAAAAATACGTCTGGTCTTTATCTAGATCGTCAGCTCGATGCAATTCGATCGGATGTGAATCTGGTTTTAACCGTGCATAGTGCCCGGTTGCGATCCAATCAGCGCCTCGCATCTCAGCATAGTCTTGGAAAACCGCAAATTTGATGTTCCGATTGCATAGCACATCGGGATTTGGCGTGCGACCTGCAGCGTAATCACTCAAGAAATCCTCGAACACGCTATCCCAATATTCTGCAGCGAAGTTAATTGCATGAAGAGGGATGTCAAGCTCGTCTGCGACACGCTGAGCGTCTTCGTAATCTTGAATAGCCGTACAGTATTCGGTATCGTCATCTTCGTCCCAGTTCTTCATGAAGATGCCTTCGACGTCGTAGCCTTCCTGCTTCAGGAGTAATGCGGTAACGGCTGAATCAACGCCCCCGGAAAGCCCGACGGCGACTCGTTTGGACTCCACTTTCTTAAAATGGCTCGGAAAAGGGCGACTTGTGGCGACTCTTGCCACGGGCCGATCGACGAGTGCATTTTAGTTAGGATCCATGGCTAAGCTCAGTCATATAAATGTCGATGGCGAGGCGCAAATGGTTGATATTTCGGCCAAGACTGTGTCGCAACGTGTCGCTACAGCGGGAGCGACGATAAAAATGGCGCCGGAGACGTTAAGAATGATCCTCGATGGTGAAATGCCGAAAGGGGACGTTCTGGCAGTTTCACGCATCGCGGGTATCCAAGCCGCGAAACGTGCAAGTGAGCTCATTCCGCTATGCCATCCGCTTTCACTTACTAATGTTGCAATTGACTTTGAATCACACGTCGATGGTGAGTTGCATGTGCGAGCAAGTGCGAGTGTGAACGGTCAAACAGGTGTCGAAATGGAAGCGTTGACGGCCGCTTCGGTTGCCGCTCTTACGGTCTACGATATGTGCAAAGCGGTACAGAAAGATATCGCGATCACAGACATTCGACTCCTCTCGAAATCAGGTGGTAAATCAGGTTCGTGGCAAGCCGAGTGAAAGTTAACGTGCTCTTCTTCGCTTCGTTGAAAGAGGACTTGGGAGTCAGCGAAATTGAACTCGATGTGTCAATGCTCGCCGGACGATCGGATTTGTTGGACGCGTTGACAAACGAACTTGGTACGGAGTGTGTCGCGCCATTGTTGGCGGAAAACATCTCCATCGCTATCAATCGGAACATCGAGAAAGGTGATTTTTCGCTAGAGGCGGGGGACGAAATCGCGTTTCTTCCGCCAATCACAGGGGGTTGAATGTGGACGTAATCCGCGTTCAAGCAGATGACTTTTCGTTAGCGACCGAATACGAAGCCTGTGCAACAGAAGCGGGTCGTGATTGCGGCGCGGTCGCGGCATTCGTGGGTCTCGTACGACAAGCTGACGACGACGCGAAGGTCGTTGGTTTGCACTTGGAACACTATCCAGTTATGACTGAGGAGTCAATTGAAAAGATCGTTCACGAAGCGCACCAACGGTGGTCCTTGCAGCATATTCGCGTCGTTCACCGTACCGGTGCGTTAAACGCAGGTTCTCAAATCGTCCTCGTCGTCGTTGCGAGCTCGCATCGACCAGACGCATTCGCGGCGTGTGAGTTCATCATGGATTTGCTTAAGACAGAAGCTGTGTTTTGGAAGAAGGAGATCCGTTCAGACGGTGAAGTCTGGATTAAGTCGACCGCTGGCGACTACGATCGACGGGACGGCTGGAAAAACACGGTAGCTTCGTCTCTAAAGCGATGATCTAGCCGTGATTTCTAGCGGCTCACCGTTTCTATAATCCGCCCCCTTTCATCGCTAGGGTGACTCTACATGGGCTACCAACACATTGTTGTTCCGTCAGATGGTCAGCATATATCTGCGGCGGAAGATGGTAGTCTCATAGTTCCAAATACCCCGATCATTCCCTTTATCGAAGGCGATGGGATTGGCGTTGACATCACGCCAGTGATGAAAAAAGTCGTAGACGTGGCAGTTAGTAAGGCGTACAACGACGAGCGTAGGATCGTATGGATGGAGATCTACTCTGGTGAGAAATCATTAGAGATCTACGGTCAGGACGAGTGGTTACCGGACGAGACTCTTGATGCGATGAGAGAGTTTAGTGTGGGTATCAAGGGACCTATGACGACACCGGTAGGTGGTGGCATACGGTCGCTTAACGTTGCGCTGAGACAACACCTAGATCTCTATGTCTGTTTGCGTCCGGTACGGTGGTTTCAGGGCGTACCAAGTCCCGTAGTCGCTCCACATAAGACCGATATGGTGATATTCCGTGAAAACACCGAGGATATCTACGCGGGCGTAGAGTGGGAAGCCGATAGCGAGGAAGCAGATCGCGTAATCTCGTTTCTTCGTGAGGAAATGGGTATTCAAAAGATTCGATTCCCGCAACATTGTGGCATCGGCGTGAAGCCCGTATCGGTCGAAGGTTCCCATCGACTGATCCGCAAAGCGATCCAATATGCGATTCAAGAAGATCGTGACTCAATAACGTTCGTGCACAAAGGGAACATCATGAAGTTCACTGAGGGTGCATTTAAGGATTGGGGTTACGAGTTAGCGGCAAGCGAGTTTGGTGCGACGCCGCTTGACGGTGGTCCGTGGCACGAGCTTACGAATCCAAACACAGGTAGACAAATCGTCATTAAGGACATGATCGCTGATGCGATGTTGCAGCAGATTCTGACCCGACCGGATGAGTACGACGTGATTGCGACCATGAATTTAAACGGCGACTACATCTCCGACGCTTTAGCGGCTCAAGTTGGTGGCATCGGTATCGCGCCAGGTGCAAACATAGGGGATCGAATTGCGCTATTTGAGGCGACGCACGGTACTGCGCCGAAATATGCTGGACAAGACAAAGTGAATCCGGGTTCGTTGATCCTTTCGGCTGAGATGATGTTGCGTCACCTAGGATGGCGAGAAGCGGCAGACTTGATCATCCAAGGGATGGAAGGCGCGATTGGCGAAAAGACCGTTACGTACGACTTTGAGAGACTGATGACCGGTGCGACGCTCCTGAAGTGCTCTGAGTTTGGCGACGCGATGATCGCCAAGATGTGATTCTGGCTAGACTGAATCGGCTGCACCTATCTCGCATCGGTTTTAAACGGGTCGCAAGTTAGACGCTACCCAACGTACCCTCAAATTACGTCTTAAATAGTGCCTTTAGAAATTTGAGTAAACTACTAGGTTGTTAGTCTAGAAACAACGAAGCATTCAACGAAACTATGCCTGCAGATCCCAACGACGATCTAGTCATTGAACGAGGCGTAAAGGTTGAACCAGCCAAGCCAAAACTAGAAAAGCCACCCATGTATAAGGTCATTCTGTTGAATGACGATTACACCCCCATGGAGTTTGTGGTTCATGTACTTGAATCCATCTTCGGTATCGAGACGGAACGCGCGATCCAACTGATGCTCGCGGTTCATACCCTCGGCAGCGCTACCATCGCAATCTATCCTAGGGAGATTGCCGAAACTAAAAGTGAGCGCGTCAACGCGTATGCTCAACAAAACAACCATCCGTTGCTGTCTAAAATCGAGAAAACTGATTGACCTATGACCTGCCTACTTGAAAATGGCTGCAACGACGCCATATCTACTTTGAGCGCTCAGGCGACTTTACATTGTGCGGGGCTAACGCATTGTGAAGTTCACCCACCTTTAGCCGTTACATTCTGCTAGGCAAGAAGCGCCTCTCCAATGATTGATAAAGAACTCACAGAAGCGATCAACGACATATCCATGCACGCGATGCAGAAGCGTCATGATCTTCTGACGACAGAACACCTCTTATATGCGCTTCTGGATATCCCCGATGTCATCGATATTCTGGAAAACGTACTGGTCGACATTGATTTGCTTAAGAAGAATCTCGAAAAGTACTTAGAAACCCACATCACGATGCGTTCGCAAAACGATCCGGAGAAGCGTCCAGACCACTCGCTGGCGTTCATGAGGGTCATGCAACGAGCGCTGTTCTCAGTCACACAAAGTCAAAAGAATGCGGTCGTCCAAGGACGGCACGTGCTCATCGCACTCTTTACGGAGCGAGAAACTGAAGCCTACAAGATGCTTCAAGCGCAAGGTGTCGACCGAACCGATGTGATTCGCTACGTCACGCACGGTGCGTCAAAACGTCGCGAAGACGCGATGGCCGAGGGTCAAGGCTCGTCTACTGCTAATCGTGACGAAGAACAAGAAAAGGAAACTGAATCTGCACTGTCTCGTTTCACGCTCAATCTGAATGAACAGGCGCGAGAAGGCAAGATCGATCCGTTAATTGGAAGAGACATCGAGCTCGAACGTGTGCTACAGATCTTGTGTCGTCGCCGCAAAAACAACCCACTACTTGTTGGTGAATCCGGCGTCGGGAAGACTGCGATCGCAGAGGGGCTCGCAAAGCGGATTACCGACGGGCAAGTGCCGGAAATCGTGAAAGACGCTGTGATCTATGCGCTTGATTTGGGAGCGCTATTGGCAGGAACTCGTTATCGTGGTGATTTTGAGGAGAGGTTTAAAGCTGTACTTAAGGAACTGACGGAAGAAAAGAGAGCCATTCTGTTCATTGACGAAATCCACACAGTCATTGGCGCTGGCTCTGCGTCGGGTTCGGTCTCAGATGCCTCGAACATGCTCAAACCAGCCCTTGCGAATGGCGATATCCGTTGTATGGGATCGACGACGTTTAAGGAATTTCGGGGAATTTTCGACAAAGATCGCGCATTGTCGCGCAGATTTCAGAAGGTCGATATCGGTGAACCGAGCGTTGACGATACCTACAAGATCCTAAAAGGATTGAAGAGTCGTTATGAAGACCATTACTCCTTGCGTTTCACGGATCGTGCGCTTCGAGCTGCGGCGGAGCTGTCGGCGAAGCACATTAACGAACGATTTTTACCCGATAAGGCGATCGACGTTGTTGACGAAGCGGGAGCCTATCAGAAACTTCAATCGCCAAGTCGACGCAAGAAATCGATCGGGGTGGTTGATGTAGAGCAAATCGTCGCGAAAATCGCGCGAATTCCTTCTGCGCAAGTAACTTCCACAGACAAGGAAAACCTACAGGACTTGGAAGAGAAGCTGCGCATGGCCGTCTTTGGTCAGGACGATGCGATCAAAACATTGGCGTCCGCGATCCGATTGGCACGAGCCGGACTTCAAGTGGACGAAAAACCGATTGGTTCATTCCTGTTTGCGGGTCCGACGGGGGTTGGTAAGACAGAAGTATGTCGTCAACTCGCCCGAATCATGGGTGTCGAACTCCTTCGTTACGACATGTCAGAGTACATGGAACGGCACACTGTTTCACGTTTGATCGGTGCACCTCCAGGTTACGTTGGCTACGATCAAGGTGGATTACTGACGGAGGCTGTTACAAAGAACCCGCACTGCGTTGTTTTGCTGGACGAGATTGAGAAAGCACATCCGGACGTGTTCAATCTGTTATTGCAGGTCATGGACCACGGCACGCTTACCGATAACAACGGTCGAAGTGCAGACTTCAGGAACGTCGTATTAATCATGACAACGAACGCTGGCGCGCAAGAGGCCAGTCGCTCCTCGATGGGATTCACAGAACAGGACCACACGACCGACGCAAGTGAAGTCATTAAAAAGATGTTCACGCCTGAATTCCGAAACAGGATGGACGCGATTGTTTACTTCAACGCGTTACCGATGGAAGTCATCCGAACGGTCGTAGATAAATTCCTGGATGAGCTACAGGCTCAACTCGATAACAAGAACGTTGAACTTGAAGTCTCAGACGAGGCGAAAGAGTGGCTTGCGGTCAACGGGTTCGATGAAAAGATGGGGGCTCGCCCGATGCAGCGCTTGATTCAAGAGGAAGTCAAGCGGAATCTAGCAGACTTCATCCTTTTTGGTGAGCTTGCAGACAACGGTGGGATAGCGGAAGTTAATATCGAAGACGACAAGATCAAGATCACGACCCGTCCACATAAGAGCAGACAGCAACCTCAAGAAAGAGAACCTGAAAAACAACCAACGAGTTAAATCATCAGCTGACTGAGCATCAGCTGACTGAGAGTGTTGGTTACTTCCGGAACGTGATACGACCTTTCGACAGGTCATAGGGAGTAAGTTCGACCTTTACGCGATCACCTTTCAGAATGCGTATATAGTTGCGTCGCATTTTGCCCGAGATATGGGCAGTGACCACATGGTCGTTATCGAGACGGACACGAAACATCGTGTTAGGCAAGACATCTTCTACTTGCCCGTCCATTTCCATTGGTTCTTGTTTCGGCATTAAATACCCAAAGCTGACAACGGCGGTATTGTAGACGTTGGCCTTGAGTTTACGTACATTAAGTGAGCGGCGATTGGATTATTCTTGGCTTTTTTCGAAACGAATCCACTCGTCGTCAATGAGTCTTTCCTGTGGCTGAAAATCCATTTTGTATCGCATATTCTTGACGGCATCGAGGGCGAAACCAAGGTAAAGGTGGTCCAATCCCTCGCGCCGAGCGAGCTCGATTTGCGTCAAGATCGCGAATGTACCCAGACTTCGCTCGCTGAGGTCTGTATCGAAGATGGTGTAGTTGGCAGAGAGTCCATCGATCAGTCGATCCGTCTGCGCGACGAAAACAAGCCGATCGTCCAAAAATCCGTATAGGTGGAAGTCAGATCGATCCGGTTCCAGATGCAGCATGGTTCGTAGCGTATTGAAGTCAGGGGGATACATCGAACCATTTGTGTGTCGTGTCTTAATGTACTTGTCATAGAGTTGGAAGGCTTCGTGATCGCTAACGAGTTTTTCCATGCTAACTTCAACTCGAATGTCTTCGTTTGCGCGGAGTATCCGACGATACCTTCGCTTCATCTTAAACTCGTCCACTAATACACGTGTCGCTATGCAGGCTTCACAGTTGGAACAGTAAGGTCGATACACCAATCGCCCTTGTCGCCGGTACCCGTGGGAGCCGAAATCGCACCAGAACGTATCGATTAATGAGTCCCGAAGAGATAGTTGATTGGATGAGTGCTCGGGAAAGACTACATGAAAGAGGGTTTCCGTTTTCCCCTCGATGTACGGACAAGGTTGTTGAGAAGCAAGCAGTTTTGGTCCGACAGAATCCACAGTTTATCTCACTAAATGCCAACTTGGCATGGTGTCAGAGTTGCGAATCTCGTCCATCAAGGTAAAAAAATCGCTTCGCGGGATGTTTCTTGCGCCCAGCGACTCAGTATGGTCGTTTAGCACTTGGCAGTCCATGATGCGGAACCCAGATGCTTGAAGGTGTTCGATCAGACACGCGAGTGCGACTTTCGAAGCATTACTTTCACGATGGAACATCGAATCGCCTATGAACACACCGTCTATGTCTATACCGTAGACGCCACCAACCAGTTGCCCGTTCGACCACGCCTCGGCAGAGTGGGCAAAACCCAATTTATGCAATTCTTGAAGCGCTTGAATGAGTTCGGGATCTAGCCATGTTTGTGCGCGATCGGCGCATCCTTTGACAGTGTTTTCGAAATCCTTGTCGAAAGTGACGACGAAGTCTTGCTTGCGAATGCACTTCGCCAATGAACGAGAGATATGAAAATCATCAAGGTAGAGAACGGCTCGAGGATCAGGTGACCACCACATACGCGGTGCGCCGATGTCATTCCACGGAAATAGTCCGCGTCGCAGGGCATGTAGATAAAAATCGACGGTCACCGGTATATCGAGTTCGATCGCTGTAAACGAACGCCAGAAATCATCATCAACCAACTGATCCAATGTTTCGGCAAGGGATGCAGATTGATTTTTAAGATCGGATTCGCTCATGCGTTACGACCTTCCAAGTACTTTTCGGCATCAAGAGCCGCCATGCAGCCGAAACCAGCGGAAGTAACAGCCTGGCGATACACATGGTCTGCGACATCACCCGCAGCGAATACACCGGGAACGCTCGTAGCGGTTGCATTGCCGTTTTGCCCGCTTACGATCGTGATGTACCCATTTCGCATGTCCAGTACGTCTTCGAATATACC
>JAPOVY010000073.1 GCA_026707905.1 Gammaproteobacteria bacterium
CCATTCCCTTGAGAAGGACCATAAACTGAGTAAGGATCAGGATCGAACAGACGCCATCGGCGAACCCAACCTTGGCTAAATGCCTACAAGCACGTATAAGAGAAAGGGTCCGGCTGACGAATTACCTTAAGGGCTCGCGGTTACGTCGACTGACAGCACCGCATGAAGAAGCCGAATACAAGACTGTCCTCGATCAAGGTTCAAACATCAATAATGACAATTCTCAAACGGAAAACGAGGTGAGTCCATACGAGCCGGAGGTAAGCCGGCTTCTCACTGACGTGCGAGAAAACCGGAAGTAAGCATGTGCATCGATTGACCACGTTCGTTTGGGTATGCCGGGTACTTATGAGTTCGACCACCGCATCTTTGTGACGTAAGCAGAAGTCACGAAAGTCCGCAAATGCCGATTGATGTATAGGCCTCTGACCTGACATGATTGCGTAATGAGCCGAAAGGCTATGTTCAACTCCCGTCGGTAATAAATACTGCGCCGCCGCGAAGAGCATATTTGGTGCGGGTTGATGCGTCTTCGTGTACCGAGAGATATCAAGCAGATCGCAGTCATTCGCCACGCCACGCGCAAGTTCCTCGTACAGCGGTGACGCTAAATCCTTCGCTTCTACATCCGCGAAACGGCGAAACGCTCGTCGGAGATCGTTCAGTCGATCAGGTCGCATAGGCGCTGAATCACTAACACATGCATTCGTCCACGTGCTTCATATATTCGAACATACGAACCAAGTGTTTCACGCTGGCCCTTCAAGTTCGACAGGCTTAAAGTGAGGAAAACTCCGTTTCGCTTCATCAAGACTCGATAAAGAAACCAAGTCGGCCACTAGCTCCATTGCTTCCCATATTCGAGCCACTTCGGGATGTTCATGTACACGACCGACCTCGCGCCATTCGAAGATTTCCAAATAGGTACCGTTCTGTGCTTGCGCGAGTAGCGCCGGGCGGTCCGTGATTAGTTCCAAGCGCCGCAACGTCGGTACGTGCTTGCGGATTAACGCTCTTAACTCGATGTCTTTCCCTTCATGAGGTTTGTACATGGCGATAACGATTTCGGGATTCATTCCGTCTCCTTGATTGAATCTAAGTCACTCAGCGGATGCTCAACATTGAACCAATTCAGCCATTCTCCGACAACACGCTGCAACGTCTTTGATTCCAATACGTACACCCATTCGCGCCCTTGCTTCTGAATCGTGACGAGTCCAGCGTTCGCGAGCATTCGCAAATGCCGACTGGTCGTTGGCCACGAACACGAGAATCGTCGAGCGATCGCGCCGGCCGTCATATTTCCACCACGAGCATTCATGACAATGAGGATGTGACGTCTAGACGCATGTGCAAGCGCTTTGAATACTTGCTCAATTTCGTGCAGCTCATTCAATCCCTTGCTCGAATCAGACATCAACATTTAGCTAATTGGTTAAATGTCTTGAAATATTAGCAAATTAGCTAAATTTCAACAATCTTCAACTCAACACTTGAGAAATCGCCAACTGACATCTACGCCTAAACAACCGCTTGGCTTCTCGCCGTTTTTTGAGAAGATCGTCGTTTTACCGCTTAACTGCGAATGAACGAAGTGGCATACTCAGCGTAAACGCTCAAAAAGCTGAAAATATCGCGTAGCGCGTCACGATCGGGTTGTGCTCGAAATCTTCCTTCCCGATATCAGTTGGCACGGTCGCATTCGACATTCTGATCTATTGAATCATTCGCTCAAGCAAGCGTTCGTAAAACCTGCATATCCGTGAATAGTCAATGTCCGTTGGTTGTCGACCGGTGAGAACGTGATCTAGCGCGTCGATGATTTGATGCCATCCCGCAGTTACGCCCGGATTCCATACCTCAACGACACCACCCGGATATTGATCAACCGACTCTTTCGTCATTCTGTCAACCGTGGTTAGCTGAATCCGTGGTGATCCTTTTTCGTCGCACGGCTCAATTTCGAATAACCAGAATGCGTCCGCATCGCTGTCAAAGCGAATAGCACGATGTCTGTCGTAAACACCGATCTTTCCAGCCAACTTCGGTTGGCAGGCGAACTCGTAAGTCGAGCCGACGCTCGGTTCGAACGTGACCGGAAGTAACCACTTGCCAATCTGCTCAGGCTTTGAAAGCGCGCTCCAAAGCCGATCTACCGAGACGTCAAACGCTCTCGAAATATGAAAGGTATATGCATCCGTGAAGTAGCCCATTCGAGGAAGGAATTCGAGCAGTGCCGACCAACTACGGAAACCATATTCACGAGCAAGAACAAACTGAGCGTCTTGAAGACCGAAATTCCGTCCTTCGGGATAGTGCTCGCTAACACGAGTTACGCTATTAGGATTATGTTCACGCCAAGCACGAAGTAGCGCCTTTGCCTGCTTGCGTAAGTTCTCAGTATTGGGACTGTGGGAAGAAGCCATAAGAGAACCTCCAATATGGACGGAGTCCGCAAACCGACCAAGGTAAGAAGGTCATATTTCGTATGGCAGAGGGGCTTTGCCCTTCCCGCGGACTGGGCGCGTTCCACCGAATACGCGCGTCAGAACCATAGCACCTAGCGAGGCTTAGATATCGCGCAGAACTTGACGAGAAACATTTACCCACTCTATCAACGACGATAAGTTCTACTCGCTAGCTAACCCACATCGCAACTACACCTCGCGGGAAACGTCTCGCAACGAGATCCGTAAAACGAAGCTCGGTCACAATACACGCTAACTTGTGTCTAGGTTGAGTTTCCGTAACGAATCTAACGGAAGATACAACCGATTCGGCATTGTTTGAGATGAAATAAAACCGTAGCGTTGATAAAAATAGAACGCATCATCATTCTTCGCGTCCACGATGATCGCATAGACCGCAACCGCCTCACTCGCTCGAATAACTCTATTGACCGCATCCATCAACAACGTTTCTCCCAAACCTCGACCTTGACTCCGCACATCAACCGCGAATCTACCGATTAAGATCGTAGGAACGGGATAATGTGGGCGTCGCTTCGCTTCATCGGATGCTAATAACTCTCTTTCAATACTAGACGCGCTTAATGTGTAGTAGCCATTAATCGAAGTCGAGTCATCTTCAGATGCAACAAAGACTCGAGCAACTCGCCGACGCACATCCTGCATAGCGAGTCGACGGATGTAGTTATCTAGCTCTAGGATGCCGCATGAAAAAGAAGCGCGATCGTGATACCGTTCAAGAGGTTCTATATTTATCGTGGATTACCTACTCATACGCTCACGATACCGTGCTGCGGCACGTTTGAGTGCATCGTTAGGTTCCGGCGGATTCATAAGCGCATCATAAAAATCATCCCAGTCCTTCTGTCCCAATACGATTCTCTCGTGAGATTCAATCATCCGGTCCGCCGCATCTAGAGCGTTTCGAAGAACGAATTGGCTAGTCGACGTTTCCGCATAGGAAGCTGCGCGTTCGAGTTTGCGCTTGCTGTTCGCATCAATACGCAAATGCAAGCGTTCTTTCTTAGATTCGGCCAGTGCTGACATACGTCATCCTGTATCTAAAATTGATGTACGCCAAAAGGGCGTACATCAATTTTACAACGAAATAACGAGTAGCTTGGATCGATGAACTCAACGCTTCATTCGAGACTTTGATTCACGAAGGTTACTAACGTGTCGAAATCGACAGTACCGCTCTTAATATCTGGATTCGCGTCAAAGAGAATAGAACGTATGCCGATTGATTGAGCCGCAGAGACGTTAGCTGAGCGGTCGTCGACAAACAGGTCCGGAACATAGCCAATCCGATCGATGAGGCAGCGATATGCTTGTCCCGAAGGTTTCCGATAGCCGATATCACCGCTGATCACGAAACCGTTGAAGTAATCGTTAAGCGCAAATCGCTCTCGGAGTTTGAGCGACCACCGAGAGACGTCGTTCGATAGACACCACACGTCTAATCCTTCCTTTCGCGCAAATGCGAGAAAGTCCAGACAACCACGATTGAGTTCGTGCAGAGCGAGATATTCGTCCTCGACGTCCGGGGATAAGCCGAGCTCGCGCCAGAATTCATCAACGTTTTTTAGACCAAGGCTGGTTTTCTTGTAAAGCGTGTTTAGCTTGTTTGTATCCATTGTCGAACCGCGCTTATTGATAAACGGGACAAGTAGCTCGGCAACATCGTCCTGCGCTCGAAAGATCACGCCCATTGCATCTAAGACGATGGTGCGTTTACGAGTCACTGAAGACCTCGAATTTCATTCGGCAATGTAGCACGATCGTCTAACAACATTCGCTTCATGTATTTTTGCGGTCGCTCATGCTAAATGAATAAATAGTTGCACGTCGAAACGCGAATTGGATCTGAATCGCATCGCGCTTCACCGCAATCAACTTAGTACTGTCTCGCCATCGTACTTCTGCGTCTGTGACGCTGCTCGTCAAAGGTTCGCTCTCGGCTAAGACTTGCCTTTCTTCGCTCAACGCGCGCACCACAAGCTCGCCGCCCGTTTGAATATCTGCGGTCACGCGCAATACGTCGTAAGTATGGAACAAGGATGTTGTCGTAACTAATGCGTGATTAATCGAGTCTTCCGGCTTGTATCCTGCAAATCCATCCGGGCGTAGCGTCGCCAAGCAGAAATACCCGTTTCGCCAGCTCGTGTGCAACCCGTCGTTTCCGCCGTAGTAAATCCGAATCTTGTCCTTCTCGAATATCGGGGAGGCGGCGGGAAACACGCAACCCCAGTCGTAATCGCCTTCGTTTTTTCCATTTCGGATAAACGGAGTTCCCGGTAGAACACGATGCCACGACGTCGTATCTGGACTCCACGAGAGTTCAGTCCACACTCGATCAGAAACCTGATCGTGGATCGCCAAGAGACCGATATATACGCCACCATGAAAAAAGACTGGCATCGCGTAAGTTTGGTATCGTTCATCTAAACCCACTAGTACAACTTTCGTCTCTTCCCAGGTCACGAAATCGTGGCTGGATGTCCGCGCGACTTGACGTTGAAACGTCGCGCTCCACTGGCGGGTAATCCCGACGTACTTGCCGAGGGTCGGTGCCCAGAATGCGTTATTGTGAGTATCTCCTGCACTGTTCGCTTCTGAACAAGCGATCGGCGAATCCCAGAGCACACCATCTCTGGAGAACGCAACGGACAAAGTTTCAAATTTCAGAAGCGCTTTGTAGCGACTTTCTGGATCTGGATCGAGGTAGTCTTTAAAAATCCCAGTCCCATGCGGTCCAGACTGGCTCGACCTGGTACCTCCGCTTCCTCGCGATAGGATGTTGTTGGTTCGATTTCCTTCGTATTCGACAATTCCGAGATCGGGTTTAGTCCACTGCAAGCCGTCTGTTGAGGTGGCATAACAAATCGCCATCTCGCGATCGACTGGTGCTTGGTATTTCGTTTCATTCCATTGTTTCGCGCTCATTCCTTTCGCGGAGTGATCGACGATGAATGGACTATACCAAACCTTGTAGAGCTGCTCCTCATCGTCAAAAATGACGTTGGCGTAGACATTGTCAAAGCGCTTTTCCCAGGGTCTATCCTCGCCAACTAGAGGATTAGCACGGTTTTTTTTTGTCGTGCCTAGCGTAAGTTCAGCATTACTTGTGTCTGCGACGACGCGATCGTCGAGCAACAAGTGTCTACGCCGTTTATTTTGTTTTCGCGTGCTTGAAATTTCTACTGTCCGTTTCACTCTAGTTTTGCAATTCTGTCGGTGACGCGCCAAAGTCACTGACTAGGTCGGAATCGCAATTAAATCGCTCTAATAAACGATTAAGGAGATTCCAGAACAAAGAGACTCGTGTGCGTTTGAGAAGGATTGATCTAGACGAATTTGACCCAAGCTGATTTGTTCGCATTCGCGTGGCAATCTAAGCGAGCTCAAATTTGCGTGAAAATCAAGGCGCTTTAGAATGGAGCGGATGGACAATACGCCAGCAATCTCTCAAGAGGCAGCGGACGCCATCCTACTCGATGTTCGCCCACCGCAAGGACGTTGGCGCGAATTCGACTACCTATGGCTCACCGATCGTTGCAATAGATTCGTGGAATTCGCCGATGGACACCTTGAGGAGCTGCCATCGCTAACTGACTTGCATCAGTCGATCTTGTTGTTTTTGTTCAGACGTTTTGATGAAAGTGTTCGGGCAGAAGGCGGTGTTGCATTGGTGGGACCACTTAGGTTAAAGATTCGAGAAGAGCGTTTTCGCGAACCAGATCTATTGCTGTTGCGAGACGCAAGCGATTCGAGACGTCAAAATCGTTTCTGGCTAGGAGCGGACCTCGTCGTTGAGGTCGTAAGTCCCGATGACCCCGAACGTGATTACGTACGAAAAAGGCACGACTATGCGACAGCAAGAATTTCGGAATATTGGATAGTAGACCCACAGCGTGACGAGATTACGGTTATGAACTTGGAACATGGCCGGTACGTCGAGCGCGGTACATTTGGAATACAGGAAAGCGCATCTTCGTCGATTCTAGATGGGTTTAACGTTGAGGTCTCAGAAGCTCTCCAACCAGACGATATCGACTAGTTCGCGATAGCGTTGCCAACAGTGCGTCTCAGTGGCAACCGTATCTACATACTTACTTCGAAAGCAAGCTCATTGCGTCTTCAAGACCGCGAATCGTGAGTGGGTACATGCGATTGTCGACCAACTCTTGAGTAATAGCGACAGAGGACGAGTATTCCCAGGTCTCTTGGGGCGTCGGGTTGATCCAGATCAGCTTCGGATAAATGGTGCTGATGCGCTGTATCCAGACCGCGCCGGGTTCTTCATTCCAGTGCTCGACACTACCACCTGAATGTGTGATTTCGTAGGGTGCCATCGTAGCATCACCTACGATCACGACGCGATAGTCGCTACCGTATTTATTCAGAATTTCCCACGTTGGAATCCTCTCACTTAAGCGGCGCTTGTTATCCTGCCAAACCGATTCATAGAGGAAGTTGTGGAAGTAGAAACTCTCGAGATGCTTGAACTCGGTCCGCGTAGCGGAAAACAGCTCCTCGCAAATCTTGACATGCGCGTCCATCGATCCGCCGATGTCGAAGAACGTTAGTACCTTGACGGTATTTCGCCGCTCAGGGCGCATCTTGATGTCGAGCATTCCGCCGTTATGGGCAGTCGACTGGATTGTGTTATCCATATCGAGCTCTTCGTCGGCACCCTGTCTTGCGAACTTGCGCAGCCGGCGCAATGCCATCTTGATGTTACGGGTACCGAGCTCGACTGAATCATCCAGATTCTTGTACTGGCGCTGGTCCCAAACCTTGCGTGCTTTACGTTTCTTGCCTTTCCCTTTACCACCAGGACCCGATCGTCCGTCTTGATCCGCGTCACCATCTTGCCCTTCGCGTCGCGCTTGTTCCGCTTCCTGGCGCGCCTGTTCTTCAGCCTCTTCCCGCAGTTTCTCAGCGATACCTTCGATGAAAGCTTCTAACCCACCGAGCGACTCGATTTCGGCGAGGTCCTTTTCATCCAGTAGTTGCTCAATTTCATGCCTTAGCCACTCATCCGGAATGAGCGATTCGAGCAATCCGTGCAGATCGTCTAATCCCTTGAAATATGCAGAGAATGCACGATCGAACTTGTCGTAGTTTTTCTCGTCCTTAACCAAGCAAGTTCGACTCAAGAGGTAAAAATCGTCGACGTTTGCGTAGACAATCCGTTGCTTCATCGCGGCGATTAGATCCATCAATTCACGAATCGTCGCAGGTACGTTGTAGCGGCGTAACGTCAGGAAGAAGTTAATTAGCATCGCCCGCGAACCTCTAGCCGCGATTGTCCCGACGATTCATAAACGCCAATCGTTCCAGCAAATGAACGTCTTGTTCGTTCTTGACGAGTGCACCGTAGAGTGGCGGTATTGCACTGCTCGTGTCGCGATTGGTGAGGATCTCGTCTGGAATATCGTCAGCCATGAGCAGCTTCAGCCAGTCGAGCAATTCACTCGTACTCGGTTTCTTCTTCAGACCTGGGACTTTACGCACGTCGAAGAAGATCTCCATCGCTTCTTTTACGAGGTCCTTCTTAATCGCGGGGTAATGCACCTCAACGATCTGCTCCATCGTTTCTCGATCTGGGAAGTTAATGTAGTGGAAGAAACAACGACGTAAGAACGCATCAGGCAACTCCTTTTCGTTGTTCGAAGTAATGACGACAACAGGGCGATGCTTGGCAACGATCGTCTCCTGAGTTTCGTAAACGAAGAACTCCATGCGATCGAGTTCTTGCAGCAAGTCATTCGGGAATTCGATGTCAGCCTTGTCGATTTCGTCGATCAGCAGTACGCAACGTTCGTCAGACGTAAACGCATCCCACAGCTTACCGCGCTTAATGTAGTTGCGAATATCGCCGACACGCTCATCGCCCAGCTGCGAATCCCGCAATCGTGAGACAGCATCGTATTCGTATAGCCCTTGACTCGCCTTTGTCTGCGACTTGATGTGCCACTCGATGATCTCGCAATCAAGTGACTTCGCGATCTCGATCGCAAGTAACGTTTTGCCAGTACCTGGTTCACCCTTGACCAACAATGGACGTTCGAGCTTGACGGCGGCGTCTACGGCCATGGATAGCTCATCCGTCGAGATATAGGTGTCGGTACTGTCAAAAATCATGGAATATCCGGCATTAGAAAAGTAGAAAGCGCACGTTACGACGAAACAGCGCACTACACGGCATTTTAGCTATGTCGCTCGTTTGCGTCGTCACTCCTGATCGGCGCTTTATGAGTTCCACCGTCAACGTTTGCTATGGCATGCTCGTCAGCATCACTGTTATCTGACGTTCGATACTTTCGCACCGTCCGTAGACGACGATGGACGAATTCCGAAATGTGTCGATAGCCGAAGTTAAAACCGTACAACACGAGAGTCGCCGCTATGATGGTGAACGATCCTACGGTCGCCGCTGTTGCAGACAGGGCGTAGTTTGCATCCGGATCGAGAAATACCTGAAAGATTAAAGTGACGAATAACGGCGCTAGATAAACCTCGTTAAACGGAATCGGCACCAACATCCAGAAGACGCCCATCGTACCAATAAAAAAAGTAAGGTAGAACCGTCGCCGCAACGGATACACGCATAGCGCGATCAGGCCGATACCGAACACATACAGCACGATCCAGGCGACCCAATACGCAGTTTCCAACTAGCGTTGACCTACACCCACTTTAGGATGTTCGATGCGATGTCATCAGGATGGACGTTCGCCGCGGAGACGACCTTATCAGTCACGCTGACACCGGCGTCCGTCACGGATTCGGTGGTTCCGGATACGAGCGGATGCCAATCCTCTAAAGGTCGCCCATGCGCAACCCGACGATATGCACATGTTTCAGGCAACCAATCAAATGTACGTGCTGTCGTAGGCGTGAGTTCCACGCAATCTGGTACGAGCTCGTGACGCTTTGGGTATTTAGTACATCGCCTCGACGGTATATCTAGCAGTGCACAAACCAACGTCGTTGCAACCACTTGGTTCGATCCACTATCTCGGAACCGCAACCGGCAGCACTGTGCACAACCGTCGCACAGCGCTTCCCACTCCTCGTCGTCGAGTTCTTCGAGTGTCTTAGTTTCCCAAAAACGGTCGCGCATTACTGTTGATCAATCGCTTACGTCGCGATCGAAATCTCACGAGCGAGCTTGTCAGCTGCTTTTTGGGTCGCTTCCCCAATCAATTCAGTACGCCAATTCCCAAACCATGAAGGTAATTTCCCATCACTCAAGTATGCACGGATCGCAAACAGCAAGTCTTTGTTGGACCCAAGTACCTCATGGCTGATATTCAGCTGGTCGGCTAGCGCGTTGCATTGTTCACCGAGTGTGCGAACCGTCTTCCGTAACTGTTTAGGCGCTAGTGGTTCACACTTTTGTGATGCATGTTGCGCACGACGATGCAATGCCTGAAGTTTTCGTCGATGACGGACAACCTGCTTCGCCGAAAGCGCTTTGCGCATCGCCTGGTCGGTTAATGATCGTTCGTTCGCGAGCTGAAATAACTGTTCGCGCGAGAGAATCCAGTTCTTCGGTATGTCCATGGACGACGCACGTTTCGTACGCCATGCGTCTAGCAACATCAAGAACTGTAAACCTCGTTCACTAAGTCTCATGAGACGGTTCGCGTTACCGGCAACAAGATTGGGATCTTGCGCGTTTGGTCCCTGTAGACGTTGGCGTTCCTCTTGATACCAGTCTAATCGTCCTGTCGCTTGTAACTGTTCTTCCAGCACAAGCCACAAATCGTTGAGATGGGCGATATCTAACGCTGCATACTCCAGTTGTGCGATAGAGAGGGGTCTTGAACTCCAACGAGACCGTTGCAAAGACTTGTCGAGCGTGACGCCGAATTCACGCTTCACCAATTTCGCGTAACTTTGCATCTGCCCTGCTTGCAGGAACGCGAGCGCGAGTTGGGTGTCTTCGATCACACCGATTTCGTCGTCGAAGATCTTGTCCAACACTTCGACGTCATTTGAAATGCTGTGTGCGACACGTACGACGCCATCGTGTTGAAACCAATCCTTGATTCGCTCGATCGGCAAACCGGCGCGCAAGTCGATGATCACGATGCGATCGTCGACGGTTACTTGCAGTAATTCGGGTATTGGCTTGAACGTCCTCTCACGTGTGAATTCTGTGTCGAAACCAAGCATCCGCGGAGTTAAGCCAATCAATGCTTGAAACGCGTCCTCGGTATCGATAAACGAGTAATCAGGTGTCAAGTTTCACCCGTCGATGAAACGCTTGCGCGATGGTGCGGCTATTGACATAGCCAAGCTCGCCACCAACCGGAATGCCGTGTGCCAGTTGGGTAAGCGTGACATCCGAACCTTCCAGCAACTCGCTGATAAAGTGCGTCGTCGCGTCCCCTTCTACGGTAGTACTGAGCGCAACGATAACTTCACGTATTGCGCTGTCACGTACGCACGGTAAAAACGTCCCCAGATTGAGCTCGTCTGGACCTATCCCATCGATCGGTGATAACAACCCATGTAATACGAAATACCGACCTTGGTAAGTACCGGTCTCTTCGATCGCAACAAGATCTGCGGCTGTCTCTACTACACAGAGCTGACCGTTTGCACGTTTCGAATTGGCACAGATATCGCATACTTTCGCATCAGCGAGGTTGTGACACTTCGCACAAGACGTAACGGTTGCGAGTGCCTCGTCGATCGACGTCGCAATATGCGCAGCGTCTTCTCGATGTCCTTGAAGTAAAAACAGCGTCATACGGGTAGCCGTCTTGCGTCCAACGCCAGGAAGGCACTGCAACGCATGGATAACTTGCTCAATACGCGGCGTGAGTGAAGCCACTAACGATTCAGGACTTTGAGAGCATCCGCCATGGCTTTCTGCAGATCGAATCCCTCCGGAGGGTTCTGCATAAATGTGGAGATCGTCTTTTGTTTCAACGCTTCCTCCCACTTCGACCGTGCGTCATTAACGGCAGCGATCAACAGTTGCTCAAGATGCCCGACGTTCTCTTTATCAAGCAGCAACGGATCGATGTTGATTCTGCTGACGGCGCCTTGGGTGCCGACTACTACTTTGACCAATCCGCCACCGCTCTCCGTCTCGATTTCTTCGTCGATACTGCCCATTCCTTCAGGCATCACCTGATTGAGACCATCCTTCAGCCCGGACATCAACTTATTCAGATCTTCGATGTTCATCCCTAAATCCTAGCCTGAACCAATATACCAAGAACAGATCATTTTGATTTTGTGTTTTCGTCATCGAGCCAATCGGCGTCAAATTCAGCGCCGAATCGGTCTTTTAAGATCTGAACATAGGGAGGTTCGTCATCCGACATGAAGACTTGCATCGCGGCTTCCTTCGCTTTTACGCTTCGCTCATTCGCAACTCGACGCTCCTCCGTCCGCTTCGCTTGCATTCGGATCGGTTGCTCCTGCCATGCCTTCCTCCTGTCTTCAGACGAGTTGGCTTCTCTCTCGGGTTGTGAAGCTGACTCTCGCCTGAATTCCGTTGATTCAAGAGCAGTCGCCGAAGGTGTGTCGCCTGTTTCTGCTTTAGCTTCCGAAGACTCGCCAACCGGTGCGGGTGCACTATCCTCGATTTTGATCGGTACGAAATCAAGCAAGCGAAGCATCGTCATCTCGAAGCCAACGCGGGGTTCGGGTGCATACTGCATGTCGCGACCGCCCATGATCAATACCTGATACGCTTGTTGCAGCCATGTTGTATCGCATTGCGCTAGCAAACTAATCAATTTGTCGCCCGGTGATGTACCGGTCGCTTTCGCCATCGCGAGCGAATGCACGCCACCTTCAAGTCCTGCGAGAACTTCCGAAAAATCAACCCCACGAGCAACCAATTCGGCAACCGCGGCGAACAAACCGTCACGGTCGCGAGTGACTAGATGCTCGAGAATCACGGCGATATCGTTCTGTGGTGCGCAGCCGAGCATGTCGACGACGGCTGGTTCCGCCAACTCGGTCCCGCACAATGCAATCGCCTGATCAGTCAGAGAAAGCGCATCGCGCATGCTGCCTTGACCCAACCGTGCAAGCGTACGAACCGAAGCATCGTCGTAACGTACGCCTTCTTGATCAAGTACGGCACGTAGATGCCCGTCAATCGTCTCTAGCGACATCGTACGAAGATGGAACTGAATACAACGCGACCGTACCGTAACCGGGACTTTGTCAGGATTTGTCGTCGCGAGTACAAACTTCACGTGTTCCGGTGGTTCCTCAAGTGACTTCAGTAGGGTCTGAAAACTAGAGTCCGATAGCGCATGCACCTCGTCGATGATGTAAACCTTGTAAGTGCCCATCGTTGCAAGGTATGAGATGTCTTCGAGCAGTTCGCGCGTCTCTTCAACTTTATTACGAGATGCGCCGTCTACTTCGATTAAATCAACAAACGAACCTTCCGCTATCGCAACACAATTCGCACAGACGCCGCACGGAGCCGATGTCACCCCTTTTTCACAGTTCAAGCATTTTGCGATGATCCGTGCAAGCGTCGTTTTTCCAACACCGCGCGTTCCGGAAAACAGATACGCATGGTGAAGTTGCTGGCGGTCAAACGCGTTAGTAAGTGCTTTAACCGTTTGTCGCTGACCTACTACCTCACCCAACGTACCCGGTCGGTATTTACGTGCGAGAACCTGGTATGTCATGTCGGTAGCAGGACGGCTCGTGTATGTTTCACAACTATATTGAAGTCGTACGTCGAGTGTTTAATCGCGCAATCACGTTGGTGAGAATTCCCGCTTCGCGTAACCACGGAAAAGCTAGTCGAGGTACGCGATTATCGCAAGAAGCAGTGCGTCAAAGTAACTAACGAGTCGAACGATTACACCGCAAATACGAACGATTGCTCGTCACGAAATCATTCATTCAATTTCGTTATGAACAATCCTAGGAATCACCCATTTCTTCAAAAGCCGTTTTCTGTTATCGGTCATCGTGGCGCCGCGGGTCACGCCCCGGAGAACTCACTCGAAGCATTTGAGATCGCTTTCAACTGCGGTGTGGATGCCATCGAATTCGACGTCAAGTACGTGCATGGAGAACTGATCGTATTCCACGATGACACCGTTGAAAGGTTGACGACCTCAAAGGGTTCAATCGATTCGTTTAGTCGTGAAGAATTCAGAGAGTTGCGATTACGCAATGGTGAGCAAATCCCCACCCTTGAGCAAGTATGGGATATCGTGCCGCCCAGCATCGGCATAAATATCGAACTCAAAGGAGCTAACACGGGCCGACCAGTCGCGGAGTTTGTTAGGACGCACTCTCACCGTTACCTGATTTCCTCGTTTCTAGTCGACGAGCTCTCTCAGTTCAAGGCAAATGCCAAAAATGTACCTACTGCGTTGCTAACTCGAGTGCATGACATGAGCGTACTCGGAACAGCCACATCACTTGGTGTTGAGAACATCCACGTCATGGACGCAGTTGCCGATCCAAGTTATCTACTCGCGATGTTCAACGCTGGATTCACGGTCTATGTATTCACCGTGAATGACGTCGCTAGAGCGATTCAACTACGTGAACTTGACGTCGCAGCAATCTTCACTGACATACCCGTTGACCTGAACCCAGAAACGCTGGTAGACGCATGACTATCTCATTGGCCGCGATGAATTGTGCGTCACATTGAATCAATTCATGATTTGAAAGGTCCGACCTATTGTTCGCTGTAGTGCACTTCCAAATTACTCTAATTCTCAGTTTTGGAACAGTAACCCGTTAGACGAAAAGGTCGTAATTTTGACAGCATGTCGTGTTTTTTACGCGATTTTCCACAACAAGGTGTGGATTTTCGCGCCATCCACCGCATAAAAGCCAACGAGCTAAAACAACGAACACTACTCAGCAGCGAATACACGGTGATGAGACCTTACGGGGTCTTTACGAGCAGTTTCCGAATGTGTAGTCACTTAAATTGTGAGCGCTGAATTACGGAAGAGCGTTCTTCATCCTCGCTGGTTCACAAAACCTTAGAACAATCTACTAGCTCATACTCGCTCGTATGCGTCGAGGAAATCAGTTCTTGTGACACCCGTTTGACTACAGATAGCACGTAATGTTGACGATTTGATGTAAGTATGGTTTGGGGTTGTCATAGGTGTCACCGTTCCGTCGTCGTTCGTCCTCTGTAGAGGTATGTGATTGCCTTCACGAACTACCTCAAAGTCAAGTTCACGAAAAGCCCGAATCACATTGCGGAGAGGAGCGTCCCTGGGGAACCGTTCCACCATCTAGTTTTGCATGTTTGCCTCGGCTACGAACACTTCAATCACGGGTGAATCCGAATCTACAAGCGTATCTGATCCAAACGTCTCAACGTGAAATGAAATCGCGGACTGCACGTCATCAAGTGCTTCGGAATAGCTGTCACCTTGGCCTATCACCACACCCTTTAAGCCCAATGGGTAGGCGACATAACCATCCGGGTGTTTCTCAACGATTACTTTGATTTGCCGTTGCACAACGATTCCTACAGATCCAGTCAATCGGTATGAGTCGACGAGTTGGGTTATTCAGGACCACTCTATTAATTAGACGAAGGAGTTCTTGATGCTTTCGCAATCTACTCTCTTTCTGCGTTCTATTTTGACTATTTGATTCGATGGCCAAACGATTGACGCGATCTTGAACGATCAAGCTGCGATATCTTCAACGCCACTTCGCGGCATCAGTGTCTTCCCATATCAGAAAAACCTTTGTCAAGGTTGTACTTCGGTGATGTGACATAGCGTTCCATACGCCGTAATCGCAATTCAAGCTCGCGAACGTCCGCACTGACTACGCGCAAACCCAGGCGCGGACTGCTCCGAATCGCCGCATAGGGCGACCGAGCTTCGGCTTCTTCGTCAGGGTCATCCCAGTCGCTGGCATAAGTAGGTTCTGGATTCAAGACGAACACTAGAACAATATAAACAATGAGCGGGATGAGGACAGAGCCTAGAAGTGCAATTGCCACGAAGGCGACGCGAATGATCCACGGCTCGATTCCGAGATACTTGGCAATACCGGCGCAAACGCCACCCAATATCCCTCGTTCCGTGTCACGATAGAGCCCTTGCGAGCGGCGACGCCTTCTCATACTTCGATATGCAGCAGCGACGTCGTCGTAGTCTTCGTCAAATCTTCGTCGTGATCGCTTCATTTCAATTCGTCCGAGCGCTTGCGCCAGTTGGGTGTCTCTGCATCAAGGATCGCTTCTAACGTCTCGATGCGTTTCCCCATATCTTTCGCCTGATCGGCCAAGCTCTGCAATTCGTCTTGGTCCTCATCCGACAACTGCCGCGTCATTTTTTTCTTCGAGTTGTAGTGCAAGATGATCCATAACGGTGCAACTACGACAAGGAAGACAATTGTCGGAATGAATATGAGAACAAACAGAATTTCCATTTCGTCAAATCCTTACGAGGCTTGCTTTTCCTCAGATTTCTCGTTCGACTCGCGATTCAAGCGCGACTTGAGGTTCTCGAGCTCTTCGTCAAGTTCCTCGTCTTGCTGAATCGTTTGGAATTCATCATGCAGAGACATCGATTCAGACGATTCGTAGCTTTCGACTTGCCCTTCCAGTTCATCAATCATGCGTTCGTATTGCTCGAATCCAACCATGATCTCATCAATGTTGTGCCTGGAAAGCTGACGTCGAACACCCTTTTGCACACGTGCCGTCTGGGCGCGCGCAATGATCGAGCGTTGGCGTGCTTTCGCTTCCGCGATCTTACCTTCAAGCGTGGCAATATCGTTGCGTAACTTGGTTTCGACCTCATCAGCAACCATCATGTCCCGCTCAAGATTCTCAACATCCTGTTCGCAACGTCGTCGTTCAGCTAATGCACCTCGCGCAAGATCGTCACGATCACGGCGTACTGCGTACTCCGCTTTTCGTTCCCAATCCGCAGCTTCTGCACGCTTGGTCTCAAGGTGACGCGTGATCTCTTTTCGATCTGCGATCGCCTTCGCTGCTGTCATTCGTACTTTCACCAGCGTGTCGTTCATCTCGTGGATGATCATCCGAACCATTTTCGGTGGATCTTCCGCTTTGTCGAGCATCGCGTGGATATTGGCATTCATGATGTCAGCCATGCGTTTGAATACCTTCATGTTTAGCCCTCTAGTTGGAGATTGACTATTTACTCTCCTTAAAACACAAACTATGCCAATCAATACACGGCTCGCTAACTGCTTGTTTTATTTGCATTATTTCTACAAATGACTGGCACCGATGACTGCTGGAGTGGTTAAAAACACCACAATCTGATAAATTTCGCACATGGCTTACGATGCTGATGAACTTATTGGCGAATCTGCTGTTTTCTTGCAGACTCTAGACGCAGTCGATGCAGTCGCCGCGCTCAACAAACCGGTTCTCCTGGTTGGTGAACGAGGCACAGGAAAGGAGCTCCTCGCGTCTCGCCTTCACTATCGATCGCCGCGTTGGGATTCCGTTTTCCTACAGATGAACTGTGCTGCGATCAGTGACGACCTGCTCGAATCAGAATTATTTGGCCACGAAGCAGGCGCGTTTACCGGTGCAGCGAAACGACATGTCGGGCGATTCGAGCGCGCTCACAGCGGAACGTTGTTTCTTGATGAGGTCGCCACGACTGCGACGCGCGTACAGGAAAAGATATTGCGCCTTATTGAGTACGGTCAGTTTGAACGACTAGGCGGTAATGAAACGTTGGTTGCAGACGTTCGAATTGTCGCCGCTACCAACCAAGATCTAGTCGCTCTCGCCGAACACAACCGATTTCGCGTCGATCTTCTAGACAGACTCGCGTTTGACGTCATCACAATCCCACCGTTGCGCGAACGATCGGACGACATTCCACTTCTCGCGGAGTTTTTCGCAATCAACATGGCTACAGAGCTAGAACGCGAGTTCTTTCACGGATTCACCGATGAAGCGATGGGTGAGCTCTTTGATCACAGCTGGCCTGGTAACGTGCGAGAGCTAAAGAACGTGGTCGAACGCGCGGTCTATCGAAACGACGAAAATGAACCTATCTCGCAGATCGTGCTGGATCCCTTCGAATCGCCCTATCGACCCCGCGAATCCTCACTCGGTTCAATCAAAGACGGCTCTATAAACACAAATCCAATACCAAGAATTCCAATCGATATGCGTGCGGAGATCGAGCAGATTGAGATTCAATGGATCAATGATGCACTCGAAGCGAATCGGTTCAACCAACGTTCGGCTGCAGAAGCACTCGGACTGTCTTATCATCAATTTCGCCACTACCTTAGGAAATACGATCTAGGGTCCGAGAAACGCGACATTAAGGCAGAAGACGTAGACGGACAAGCCGCTTCCTAAAATTGCCACTCTTGTCGCAGTAACGTACATTACGAGCTCCTAGTCTTCAATATTCTGTCGATTAGCTCTCACAAGCGCGATGCAACAGCTGTGGAACAGTAGACTAGACGCTTATCCACAATACGTTGATCACAGATACGGAGAGGTGTCCGAGCGGTTTAAGGAGCACGCTTGGAAAGCGTGTGTAGGCTGAAACCTACCGAGGGTTCGAATCCCTCCCTCTCCGCCAGTCAGTCAAGGGTCCTTTCTTGGGACATCCTTTACGCTTGATTCCGATGACATGGTTTACACTTTTTCTGCTGTGATGATGATGGGATTCGAGTCGAGCGATGAATAAGTGCTCGCGTGCATCGCTTTGCTCCGTAGCGAAGGCTGCAACTGTCATCTTAGTGGTTAGCTGCTGTGCCTACGCACCACAATCGTTGGCATGCAGTTGCAACTATCTCGCCTACGGATTCATCGGACCTCATACGAGTCGACTGCCTG
>JAPOVY010000144.1 GCA_026707905.1 Gammaproteobacteria bacterium
CTTTGCCTTTACCTTCGATCGTCTTACCTGCGACCTTCCAAAAACTGTAGTCGGGGTACTTACCCGGTCCGTCTATTAATAAATGTTCTTTCTCGTAAACCATGTTTTGTCGATCGAACTCACAAAGTTCGAAATCTGGTGTTAACTGAATTGCGTACGTCGGACACGCTTCTTCGCACATGCCACACATGATGCAACGTGAGAAGTTGATTCGAAAGAACTCGGGCAACCAGCGACCGTCTTCCTCTCGCTCGGTCTTTTGCAACGCAATGCAATCGACAGGACATGCGACTGCACACAGATTACACGCGACACACCGTTCTTCGCCGTCCGGATCACGAGTCAGTACGATGCGCCCACGGTAGCGCGGCGCCTGGTACGGCATCTCTTCCGGGTATTCGACGGTCTCATTACGCTTAAACGTATGTGTGAAGATCGTCCAAATCGTTTTAATCTGACTTAGCATCGCTTCAACTCTGTGTTGCCAACACCCATGCGCCAGTCGCAAGAATGTTCACTAATGTCAACGGGAGCAAGATCTTCCAGCCTAATGACATCAGCTGGTCATACCTAGGTCGAGGTATCGCGGCGCGGAGCAAGATAAAAAAGTTGATCACGATGACAACTTTGACCCCAAACCACACCACCGGTGGTAGAAAGCTCGGACCTAACCAACCACCGAAGAACAGAATCACGATCAGGCACGACAGCAGAATCAAGGCGACATATTCAGCGGCCATGATCAAACCAAATTTCATGCCGGAATATTCGGTGTGAAATCCAGCTGTCAGCTCGTGCTCCGCCTCGGGTAGGTCAAACGGCAGACGATGGGTTTCGGCTAGTCCTGCAATCACGAAGATCACCAATCCCAGTGCTTGAGGGATGAAATGCCAAAAGCCATCTCGCTGGTTTTCGACGATATCTATTAGGCTAAACGAGCCCGATAACATGACGACGCCGAGAATCGACAGCGCTAGGAATACTTCGTACGTCACCATTTGAGCTGCAGCCCGCAGTCCACCAAGTAACGCGTACTTGTTGTTGCTCGAGAGCCCCCCTAACAACACACCGTAGACCGCCATCGCTGACATCGCCAAGAACCACAAGAGCGCGATATTGCTTTCGACGATTACGAGTACCGGTGTAAACGGTACGACCACGAACGCGAGAAGCATCGCAGCTGTCACGACAACCGGTGCGAGTATGAAAAACACACGGTCGCCAAACGGTGGAAGCCAGTCGTCCTTGGTGAGCAGCTTGATGAGATCTGCCACTGCCTGCAATGACCCGAACCAGCCAACCCGGTTTGGTCCAAGCCGATCTTGCCACCAACCGAGTAATCGGCGTTCCCACCACACGAGTACTAGCGCGCCAAGTAGCACACCTACCGCGACCGGCAGGATAAGTGCATAGGACCAGAAGTCTTCGATGCCGAACATTAGCTCTTCGCGATCACCCTTTTGTCGCCAAGTTGTCGCGGCTCGAACTCTGGGTCGACAACGAGCTCGATACCTTCATCTGGAATCTCAGTTCGGCCATTCAAGCCAACAGAAACACCAACAAAGCCCGTCTGGACACGTTCATCTAACACGACTTCAAAGCTGCCTACTAACGCTTCACTTCGAACGCCGGTACCTGGAATTGCGTTTAGTGCCGACGCGTCTGTCGGATGGATCAATACATATGGACCTTTTGATCGCTTTGCGACAGGCCAAGACTGGGCGGATAGTTCATCCGACCCGAATACGTCGTGTACGGGAAATGGAACTAGCCCACCGGTTGCACTCCGCGTAACTCCAGTAACGCTGAAGTCAAATTCCTTGTCTAGCTCGACATCTGGTTCTGAAGGTACGTCGAAAAGGCGCTTACCGCCGCTCCGTCCCAGTAAGTCGCCGTTGACTTCGTCTTGGAACTTGAATATGGACTGATTCGAGTTCCAACCCGGCGACCAAGAATATGGAATGACCGAACCGTTCTGATCACCCGGGTTTTGCCCTTCCATTGAGAAGCTGTAAGGCGTTTCGTTGTCGACGGGTGCTTTCGGTTCATGTACGGACACGTCCGCGTCCATGGCGGTTCGACCACTGTAACGATGGGTTTGACGTGCAATACGGTGGTCACCTTCGATACGAAAATCCTTCGTCGGTGCGAGCTCTTCAAGCGTGGCATCGATGCCCGGAAGCGCTGCGAGAGCGCTTCTGGTGACCTCGTCGACGGTTGCCCAACTAGCATCTGTTCTCCCGATTCGCGAAGCTAGACTCGATAACCATCGCCACGAAGGCAGTATGTCGTTTTCAGGTTGAAATACCTGGTAGAACCTTTGTGCCCGTGTCTCGTAATTGACGAACGTACCGGTCTGCTCTGCGTAACTTGCGGCTGGTAGGACCACACTCGCTTTCGCCACGGTATCGTTCTCAAGAACGTCCAGGGCGATTAGTCCGCCCGTTCCAGACAACGCTCTGTCGACTACGTCGGCTGGCGCACGACGGTAGATGTCATTTTCGAGGATTACGGCTCGAGCGCCGTCCGCCATGCGGGTTAACGCGTCAGATAAGGTCACACCTTCGCACGTCACCACCGCATTGAATGTATTTGCCTCGCTGCCGACGATGGCTAATGCAGCTTCTTTCCCATTAGCACGCAACGCCCATGCGATCGCTGCTGATGCGTTAAGTACGTTTGAATCACTCGAGCTCGTGCCAGTGACTAGCAACGGTCGTTCCGCCGCGAGCAATGCTTCAGCTACTGACTGTACGAACGCGTTTTCATGTGATACGCCCGATATCTGACTTGCGATTTGCAATGCGATTTGCGCCACGCCGTCACTCGTTGCATTGACTGTCGCTTCCGCAATGTCATCCAGACGCGTGGTGTTTGATGCAGCGATATAAAGCGGATTTCGTTCGTGCTGCGCATGTCCGCGGACACCCGCGTCCTGCCACAAGGGAATGTTGGCGGTCTTCGCCATCTCGTAGGTGACGTTTCGAGTCGCTTGTCGAATCGCGAGCGCAATACGCGGCGCGGTATTTGAAATATCCTCGCCAATTACGAACGTCACATCGGCGTCTTCGACTTCCGACACGGAAGGCACTCGAAAGCCACCCTTCATTAGGATCGAGCATGCCTGGTCCGTCACGACTCGTTCCGATTCGCTCAAACCGCGACAGAAATTCTCCTCACCTACGAGCTGGCGCAACGCATGGTTTGCCTCCACGCTCGCGCGCGGGGAACCGATACCGACGACATCGTCGCTTCTCAGATTTTCGAGGGCTCGAGTTAATGCGGCATTGACATCGCCGTACTCAAATACACCATCATCCGACTTTATCGCAGCATGTCGAATACGTTTTTGACTATTTACAAAATGAGACCCGAAGCGACCGCGGTCACAAATGAAGTACTTGTTAAGGTCGTTGTGGTAACGATTGTGAACGCGTCTCAGTTCGCCGTAGCGTTCCGAAGCGAATGTGTTGCACCCCACGGAACATCCGGGGCATATCGAGGCGGCTGATTGCAGGTCCCACTTTCGAGTGTAGTGTTGTGCAAACGGTTTATCGGTGAACACACCGGTTGGACACACCTCAACCAAGTTACCTGCAAACTCGCTTTCAAGTACGCCGTCCTCAACGCGACCGAAGAACATGCGGTCTCGTGACCCAAAGGCGCCTAGATCCTTTCCTCCCGCATAGTCTTGATAAAACCGCACACATCGATAACACGTGATACATCGGTTCATCTCGTGACCAATAAAAGGACCGAGGTCCTGGTTTTCCCAAGTGCGTTTCTTGTCGCGATAACGTCGTACGGAGTGTCCCGTCATGACGGTCATGTCTTGGAGATGACATTCCCCACCTTCCTCGCAAACAGGACAGTCGTGGGGATGGTTTTCCATCAGCCATTCAATCACGGATGCACGGAAGTCTTTCGCGTGAGCCGATTCGACCGACACGATCATGCCGTCTTGAACGTCGGTCATACATGCCATCGTCAGACGGCCGCGCTCATCTTCGGCATCTTGGTATTGGATCACTGCACATTGGCGACAAGCACCAACTGAACCCATCGCCGGATGCCAGCAAAAATAGGGAAGATCCAATGACTGCGACAGAATCGCCTGAAGCAGATTCGTTCCCTCAACTGCTTCGTAGTGCTTTCCGTCAACCGTAAATGTCGCCATCACGCATTCCCGTTAGTGCGATAGGGGCACTTGCCTTCCACGATATGACGCTCGAAGTCGTCGCGGAAGTACTTCAATGCTGATTGCAACGGTTCAATAGCACCTGTTGCGTGGAGACAAAATGTATTGCCAGGTGCGCCGATATATTGCGCGTTCTGATCGAGTATCTCAAGATCTCCCGGTTGGCCTCTGCCTTCCTCTATATCGAGCAGC
Source organism: Gammaproteobacteria bacterium (assembly GCA_026707905.1). Classification (GTDB taxonomy): domain Bacteria; phylum Pseudomonadota; class Gammaproteobacteria; order Pseudomonadales; family Azotimanducaceae; genus Bin55. The sequence continues at coordinate 4,391 of JAPOVY010000144.1, forward strand.
AGGCTTTCTATCCACGGCAATCCTTCCCGACAGGGTGTGCAAAACCCGCATGACTCTTGCGCGAAGAAGTGCTGCAGATTGCGCGACATGTCTACCGGACAAATCGAATCGTCCATTAGGATCATGGTACCGGTACCCATACGACTTCCGGCGGCTTGAATCGTGCCGTAATCCATCGCTAAATCAAAGTGCTCTTCGACGAGAAAGTCCGTAGAAGCACCGCCCGGTAGCAATCCTCGTAGGTGATAACCGTCTTGCATGCCATCGGCATGCTCTTCGATGATTTCGCGAATCGTCGTACCGATCGGCAGCTCCCATAGTCCTGGCTTATTTACGCGACCTGAGACGCCGTAGATCTTCGTACCCGCGTCCTCTGTCAGACCCAAATCCCGGTACCAATCTGCACCTTTCTCGATGATGCTCGGTACGTTACAGTAAGTTTCGACGTTATTAACGATCGTCGGTCGTCCCCAAGCGCCGCTCGCCGGTGGAAATGGCGGTTTGTTACGAGGCTGCGCTCGTTTACCTTCGAGTGCGTTCAGAAGCGCAGTTTCTTCGCCGCATATGTATCGGCCACCCGAGGAGTGAATTCGCAAGTCCAAATCAAAGTCCGTGCCAAACAGTCCATTGCCTAGATAACCGGCTGCTTGCGCCTCATCGATCGCTTTCGCGAGCTTGGCTTTCGGCTCAAAATACTCCCCACGGAGGAAGACGTACGCTTTCGTGGCGCCGATCGCATACGCTCCGATCAACATGCCTTCAATCAATGAATGAGGGTTATTCGAAATCAGCCAGCGATCCTTGAAGGTACCTGGTTCCATTTCGTCGCCGTTACAGACAAGGTACTTCACACCTCCATCCGGCGACGGTCCCGGTGGCACGAATCCCCACTTCGTACCTGTCGGAAAACCTGCGCCACCGCGTCCGCGAAGGTTCGAGTCTTTAACCTCATCAATGACTTCAGAGGGTGTCATCTGACCTATCGCCTTTCGCGCCGCAACGTACCCACCACCTGCTTCGTAGTCAGCAAGGAAGACGGGTCCGCCGACTTCCTCAACACGCCCTGTCAGTGGTTTCGTATCCAACAATGACATTACGCGTACTTCTCAAAAATGTCATCGAGCTTGTCTGCAGAAACGTTCTCGATCAGGTCCTCGTCGATTTGCATGGTCGGCGCTTTGTCACAGGCACCGAGGCATACGATCGGCAATAGCGTAAACCGTTCGTCAGCGGTCGTCTCTCCGAAGCGAATACCTAGCTTTGCCTCAAGATCCTTTGCCAGACCGTCCGCGCCCATGACGTAACAGGAAACGCTGTCGCACATCGATATCACATGCCGACCGACAGGTTGACGATAAATCAAGTTGTAAAACGTCGCTACGCCGTCCAACTCAGCGGTCGACATGCCAATAAGGCTCGCGATCGCCGAGAGGCTTTCGTCGGAAACCCAGCCACGATGTTTCTGCACGATCATCAACGCGTCGATCGCGGCAGATTGACGATCAGGAAGATGGCTGATCTCGGCCTCGATTTCCGCTACTTCTTCCGGCGACAACGCAGGAATCAACGCCGCTTCACTCATCGATCCACGTCCGCCATGACAAAGTCAATACTGGCGATGATTGCGATCAAATCTGCAACCATGAAGCCGTTACTTATGAATGGAATTTGCTGGAGTGCCGGAAACGATGGCGTCCTTACTCTTGACCGATACGCCATACCACCGCCATCTGAAATCGAATAGAACCCCATCCACCCCTTGGTGGCTTCCACTAACGTTTCCGACTCACAAGGTGGAACGACGGGACCCCAGCTCACGTTCAAGAAGTGATGGATCAACGTCTCGATGTGTTCCATCGTACGCTCCTTCGCCGGAGGCGTGGTGGAGCGGTGATCCGCCTTATAAGGTCCTGACGGCATGTTTTCGGCGCATTGGCGAATAATGCGTAGGCTTTGCCGGATTTCCTCGACGCGGACAACGCAGCGGTCGTAAGAATCCCCATTGACGGCCGTCGGGATGTCGAACTCGAATTGATCGTAGCTACTGTATGGTCGATTCTTACGTAAGTCCCATTCAGACCCGGTTGCGCGCAGAGATGGACCGGTGATCCCCCAATCCAACCCTTCCGCAGTGTTGTAAGAACCAATACCTTTGGTGCGTCGTTGCAGAATCTTGTTTTGTAGCGACATCTTTTCGTAGTGATCCAGTCGCTTCGGCATGTAGTCACAGAAATCCGTGACCATTTCGTACCAACCGTCGGGTAAGTCTTGCGTTACACCGCCAATGCGGAACCAGCTTGGATGCATACGGCCACCGGTGATCGCTTCAATGATTGAAAAGAGTCGCTCCCGATCGGCGAACATGTAGAAAACGGGCGACATCTGGCCAACGTCTTGCGCAAACGTACCGTAAAACAGCAGATGACTGGCAATCCGGAAACACTCACTCAACATCACCCGGATTACCTGTGCTCGATCAGGCACCGTGATTCCGGCCATACGCTCAACGTTCATGACGTACGGGAGGTTGTTCATTACGCCGCCGAGATAGTCGATTCGGTCGGTGTACGGGATATACGTGTGCCATGATTGGCGTTCCGCCATCTTTTCCTGGCCACGGTGGTGGTAGCCGATATCCGGTACTGCCTGCACTATGACCTCACCATCGAGTTGCAGGGCGATACGAAAAACACCGTGCACACTCGGGTGGTTAGGACCTAGATTCAAGAACATGAAATCCGTATGTTTCGCTTCACGCGACATGCCCCATTCCTCAGGGACGAACTTCAGCGCTTCTTGCTGCGCATCCTGAAACTCCTCCGTATACCGGTACGGTTCCATCTCGGTAGCTCGCGCCGGATGCTCTTTTCGCAGCGGATGACCTTCCCACAATGGTGGGGTCAATATGCGTTTCAGGTTTGGGTGATCATCAAAATGGACCCCAAACATGTCGAACGCTTCGCGTTCGTACCAATTTGCGACCGGATAGATCGATTCAACGCTTTTTACATGCAGGTCGTCGTCTTGGAGTGGGACTTTGACCCTTAGATCGTGATCGCCAGCTAGCGACATAAGGTGGTAGAACACCGTGAAGTCAGACGCTGGTTGGTCTTCGCGGTGTTTACGCAACCGTTCATCAATTGCGGATAGGTCGTATAGCAGTTCATACGGTGTATCCGCATCATGTTTGAGAAACCGTAAGACATCTTGAATGTTCTCACGCTCTACCCAAACCGTCGGATAGTCGTCAACCGTCGTCTGTAGACGTGTTGATTCACCAAAACGGGTTATGAGATCACTAACTATCCCTGGCAGTTCTTGAACCGCTTCTTGAGGCAGTGCCACGCGTCTAGGTCTTTCGTTTTTTTCCGAGTAATGAGTCAGATAGTGGTGCGTCACCCACGGTTGTGGGCTCAGCGAGATCAGTGACCTTCATCCGATCGGGTGTTCGAAGGTCCCGCTGTGACGGCGCATATTTAGAGACACTTCCATCTTCCTGAATCACCCACGACAACGGTCGTCGCGTATTCTTAATTGACTCCTGCAATAGGGTCAATCCCTGCATGAATGCTTCTGGGCGTGGTGGACATCCTGGTACATACACGTCGACCGGCAGGAATTTGTCCGCTCCCTGCACGACGCTGTAAATATCGAACATACCGCCAGAATTCGCACATGAGCCCATGGAGATCACCCACCTAGGCTCGAGTAGCTGCTCATACAAGTGCTGTAGAACCGGTGCCATTTTCCGAAATACTGTCCCCGAAATGACGATCAAATCAGACTGTCGTGGCGTCGCTCGAATGACTTCTGCACCGAATCGCGCGATGTCATGGCGAGACGTAAAACTCGTCGCCATCTCAACGTAGCAGCACGATAGACCAAAGTTGAATGGCCAGACCGAATTAGCGCGTCCCCATGCGACCAAATCTTCGAGCTTCGCGGTGAGAAAGCTCTTACCCGACTCTTCGTTGTACGCATCTTCCGCGGCGGCCATCGGTTCGTCGGGAACGGCTTTGACGAGTCTGTATTCCATTACGCCGAATCGAGCCTCGCATAACGACCCGGCACGTAAATGCGACGCTTAACACCCCATTCCAGTGCGCCCGTTCGGTATTCGTAGAGGAGCGCGATGAGGAGCATGCCTATGAAGACAGCAACCGCGCCATACCCTAGCCACGCCGTCTCCTCAAACGCAACCGCCCAAGCGACTATGAAAATCGTCTCAAGGTCGAAAATCACGAAAAAGATCGCGACTAGATAGAACTCGATGGAGAGCCGCATATCTTCAGCTTCTCCAACGGGCACGATACCCGATTCGTATGGAATGTCCTGTGCACCACCATGACGCGCTTTCGACCCGATATACCAGGAAGCGACCAACATGACGCCGAGAAGACCGAAAACAACAACGCAGAAAATGAGAAATGGCCACATATCAACAGGCACACCCGTAGCCACAAATCGCCTGATCCAGAGCGAACTCCCCCGCGTAAAGAATGGCTCGAAAGAGCCATCGCGCGAATTATACGAGCGCAAGTGTTAGGTGAGTTCGTGCCTAAATGTACCGCCCAGGATCGTTATTTCGCGCTCGGATCAGCCCGCTACGCGCATTAAATGTTGGTAATTCATCATCGGATCGCACGTCTAAATTCATGATTGAAATTGAAGGGGCGACGTCAAAGCATACGGTCAATCTGACGCCTCGACCGCCGCTAACTAAGATTCCCTGCCCGATCACGCTCACAAAATCTCGCTGACGCAGAAGACTCGTGACATTCATTCAGTCTCTATTGCAGTTACCTCGCCCCCTGTTGATCGGCGCGAGCCTACTGGAATTCAATGCGCTACTGCTATTAACGTGGTGGTTGGTGTTTCCGGAAGACGTATCCAGCAATGGCGCACAAGTCTTTTTTATCATGCTCTGGTTCAGCGCCGCTTGGGGACTGATTCTTGGCGAGGGGTGGATACGGATTGGAATTGCGTGCCTAATCGTCGCCTTTGTTTGGGGGATTGTTAATCAACCTTCGTTCGACGAAGCGCTCGCAAAGCTCAACTTCGCAGAGGTCTTGAGTAAACTCGTAGCGCTGGTCGCGGTTCTCTTGTTGTATTTACCGACGTCTCATCGTTGGTTCAAGTCGAGAGCTGCGATCGAACTGGAATAGCCTATCCAGATCGAGCTAATTGTTGGTCGCCACAACGACCTTAGCGCGAGCAGCTATTTCTTCTCACCAAGTTGGAGGAGAATGCCATGGGTTGATTTAGGATGTACGAACACCTGTGGACCGCCTTCGCCAATCAATCGAGCACCACCCGCTTTCATTGCTTCACAAGTTGCCGCAAGATCGTCGACTTCAAACGCGATCGTGTGCATACCTTCGCCACGTCCTTCGAGCGCCTTACCAACAGCAGAGTCGGGGTCTGTGGGCGCTACTACTTCGATAAAGCCACCACCGGGTAGATTAAAAAATGCTTGCTTAATCCCTAACGCTTCGCTTTCGTCCGTGCGGTCGAGCTCTAGTCCTAGTGTATCGCGATATGTTGCGATGCCCTCATCAAGATCACTCACCCTTACTACCAAGTGATCGTATTGCGTAATTGCCATAGTAAAGTCTCCTTTAATTCGGCAAAATCATAGCATTGGCTTCTTCTACGAGATATGACGCGAGGAATCGGCGATGAACAAACCGCGAATGCTGACGAATCATGAAATCACGATCGCTCTAGCTGGCGGATCCGTTCTCGGTCCATTCAGGGCAACCTGGAGCACCGAAATAAAGAGTGACGTTCGTGAACTTACCCGCGACTATGACGCGTTCTTGAACGACGAACCACAAACTAGGTTCAAATATCATCTCCACGACTACGCTCAGAATCTGAGTCATTCTTTGGTGATTAGATTCGAGAACGTCATGGCAATCTACGACCGTGTAGAACTGCTCGAACACCAAACCCAGAGCCGCGATTAATCAGCCGGTAATACCTAGTTAGAGATCTATGACCGACCAAACGCCAGTTCGCATCGGCCTTATCGGATGCGGTGTGATTAGTAATGCGTATTTAAGTATCAGTGAACGATTTCCGATACTCGACTTTGTTGCATGTGCAGACATCGTTCCAGAAGCAACGAAACGTACGGCGGAAAAATACGGTCTCGCCGCTATGTCAACACATGAATTGCTGGCTCGTGATGATATCGAGGTCGTACTTAATTTGACCATTCCACGCGCACATGGTGAAGTTAACCTTGCCGCACTCGAAAGTGGAAAGCACGCCTTCTGCGAGAAACCCTTTGGCTTGGACGTCAAAGAAGGTGAGCGTGTCTTGAGTCGCGCACGCGAACTAAATCTGCGATTAGGTTGTGCTCCCGATACATTCCTGGGTGGCGGACACCAAACCGTGCGACATCTAATCGATGAAGGTGCAGTCGGACGCCCCCTATCCGGGACAGCCTTCATGATGAGCCACGGAGTCGAAACTTGGCATCCTTCGCCTGAGTTTTATTACAAACCCGGAGGCGGCCCCTTATTTGATATGGGTCCGTACTACATCACCGCACTTGTTAATTCGCTTGGCGCGGTAAAGCGTGTCGCCGCAATAACCAGTCGAGGCTTTGAACAACGCACTATTACTTCACAACCTAAACACGGGGACGTCATCGACGTCGAAGTAGACACCCACGCAAGCGGCGTACTTGAATTTCACAGTGGTGCAGTGGTAACGGTGGCGATGAGTTTTGATGTGTGGCGTCATAGCAATCGATTTATCGAGATTCACGGTACAGATCGGTCAATAACGTGTCCTGACCCGAACGGATTTGGCGGTCGGGTAGCGATGAACGGGTCTGGACGAGAGTGGGAAGAACAGGAGCTAACACACGCTAATGTCGAAAACAGCCGCAGTATCGGACTGGCTGACATGTGTATGGGAATTCGAACGGGTCGGGCGCATCGTGCCAGCGGGGATTTGGCGTTCCACGTACTCGAGGTCATGGACGCGTTTGGCAAGTCCAGTGAGACCGGACAACATATCGAACTGACGTCAAAACCGGACCGACCAGCCGCGTTACCTATCGGACTGGCAGCCTCCGATCTCGACTAATTAACCTAACTGAGGTCTATTCCAATGGCAAAGAAAGCGTTCATCACATGGGGTGGCTGGCTCGGACACGAACCAGAACAAACCGCGACCATATGCGCGAGCTTTTTAAGCAACGAAGGCTATGAAGTACGGGTCGAGGATTCGCTCGATCGTCTTGAGGACGAAGCGTTCCTTGGCGAACAAGACCTCATCGTACCGGTGTGGACGATGTCACAAATAAAACCAGCGCAGGAACGCGGCCTTCTTAGCGCAGTCCGCTCCGGCGTCGGCTGTGCGGGATGGCACGGCGGAATGGGTGATTCTTTTCGCAATAACGTCGAGTACCAATTCATGGTTGGCGGTCAATTTATCTGTCACCCAGGTGGTGTCATTGACTATACCGTGAACATCAAGAGCGACGATCCAATCGTCGCGGGACTTGATGACTTCGCGATGCACTCCGAGCAATATTTCATGCACATCGATCCATCGAACGAAGTGTTGGCAACGACTACGTTTAGTGGTAACCACTGGAACATCGACTGGGTTAAAGATGTCGAAATGCCCGTTTGTTGGAAAAAGCGATACGGGACCGGACGTGTGTTCTATAGCGCACTCGGTCACGTCGCCAGCGATTTCGACGTGCCCGAAGCAAAAGAAATCATCCGTCGCGGCGCCATCTGGGCAACGCGTTAATCCTCACTATCAGATCACTTCAAGTTGCGTCACAACTTGTCATAAGGACCTTTATTTTTGACAACCGAGCGTCAACCACATCCTGGTGAGTCATTGTCTGAAGTATCACTTGCAAGTCCCGTCGAGTCTCAACCAGTTAGCTGGTTCGATCGCATTTTGAAAAGACTCAGTGGTAAGCGAATCTACCTTGATGGTAATCCGTACCTCACGCGCTACTACTTGATAGGCGACGGTTCGGGACAACGTTCAGAGCTCTATTTACACTACATCCAACTCAAAGATCCATATCGTTGGTTGCACAACCACCCTTGGCGTTGGTTCTTGTCAATCGTGCTGCGTGGTGGCTATACGCAAGAGGTCTTACGGCCATCAGTTGGTAATACACGTCGCCGAAAGCGTATTAGATTCATCAATCTCTTTCTAGGTAAAGATCGTTATCATGCGATTCACGATGTACCCGATAAAGGCGTTTGGACTCTCGTACTGGTCCCACCAAAATCAAACGAAACGGAGCGATGGGGTTATTGGAACGAAGACGACGCCGTCCACGAACCGGATTCAGGTGACGACTCGCTAAACTGTCATACCGTACGGTTCGGAGCGAAACGAACCTTTAATTGACGGTCTACGTCAGCTTTTTTTAGCGATCCACGCAACTGTTTCAAGCAACCGACAGTCTACTCGACAAATGCATCAGAACGATTGGAATCGTTACTGAATATGTAGTCTTCTACGTTGACGCGCGGTGTCTTCTCAGCACTTATCTCGCCGCTGAGTAGAGCCCTTGCGAGCGGGTTCTCAAGCTCGTTCTGAATCGTGCGCTTGATAGGTCTTGCACCATAGACTGGATCAAATGCAGCCGATGCCAGACGATCTAGTGTCTCGTCCGTCAACGTAAGCGCCATCCCTTGACTCTCCAGACGCCTCGCGACGGCAGCTACCTGAATTCGCGCAATTTCTCTGAGCTGCTCAGTTTGAAGTAAATCGAATACGACCATCTCGTCAATACGATTGATGAACTCAGGTCGGAACTGAGTTTTAACGCGATCTTGCACCATCGCTTTGATGTTTTCGTAGGACGTATTACTGTGTTCACGGATCGCATCCGACCCTAAGTTCGAAGTCATCACGATCACAGTGTTGCGAAAGTCAACAGTGCGACCGTGGCCGTCGGTCAGTCGACCATCATCAAGAACCTGCAAGAGGATGTTGAAGACATCAGGGTGTGCTTTCTCGATTTCATCCAGTAAGACTACCGAATACGGCTTGCGACGCACCAATTCAGTGAGATATCCACCTTCCTCATAACCAACGTAGCCTGGCGGTGCGCCGATCAACCGAGCGACAGAATGTTTCTCCATGAATTCTGACATGTCAACTCGTATAAGAGCAGACTCGGTATCGAAAAGGAACTCCGCGAGCGCTTTGCACAACTCCGTTTTTCCGACGCCAGATGGTCCTAGGAACAAAAACGATCCGTTAGGCTTCGTTTCGTCTGATAATCCTGCACGATTGCGTCGGATCGCATCTGAAACGGCCTGTACTGCCACGTCCTGACCCACCACCCGTTTGTGAAGTACTTCTTCCATCTGCAGCAGCTTTTCACGCTCGCCTTGCAACATTCGCGATATCGGAATCCCTGTGCGTGCGGACACCACATTCGCGATTTCGTCCTCCGTAACTTTGTTTCGTAACAGGGTAAGTTGAACGTCTTCCTGCCCATTCTCCGACTCGATACGTTCTTCAAGTTCAGGAATCACACCGTACTTGAGTTCAGACATCTTCGCGAGGTCGCCTTCTCGTTCCGCATGCTCGTATTCGAGGCGTGCTTCTTCGAGTCGCTCCTTAACCTGCTGCACGTCGACAACACTTGCTTTTTCGTGGCGTAGTGCTTCCTCTAAATCTGCATACTCACGTTCGAATCCTTCAATCGACGCTTCAAGGTCGCGCAAGCGTTCTTTCGAGGCGTCGTCGGTCTCTTTCTTTAATGCTTCGCCTTCCATCTTTAGCTGAATCAGACGTCGCTCGAGCTTATCCATGACCTCGGGTTTTGAGTCCAACTCCATCCGGATGCGACTCGCAGCTTCGTCAACAAGATCGATCGCTTTGTCGGGGAGAAACCGGTCTGAAATGTAACGATGCGATAGAGAAGCAGCTGCTATTAGCGCAGGATCAGTAATTTGTACGCCGTGGTGTACTTCGTATCTTTCTTTCAGTCCTCGCAAAATCGCGATGGTATCCTCAACTGACGGTTCGTCGAGTTGGATGACCTGAAAGCGTCTTTCAAGCGCCGCATCCTTCTCGATTCGCTCTCGGTATTCATCGAGCGTCGTTGCACCGACACATCGAATTTCGCCACGAGCTAATGCGGGTTTGAGCATATTGCCAGCGTCCATACTGCCTTCTGCTCTGCCGGCACCAACCAAGTTATGAAGTTCATCGATAAACAGGATCACTTGCCCGTCTTGTTTCTCAAGATCCTGAAGTAATGCTTTCATGCGTTCTTCAAATTCACCGCGGAACTTGGCACCAGCGACCATCAAAGCAAGATCGAGTGCCAGTAACCGTTTGTCCTTCATTCCTTCGGGCACTTCGCCACGCACGATTCGTTGGGCGAGGCCCTCTACGACCGCAGTCTTGCCAACGCCTGGTTCACCTATTAGTACGGGATTGTTCTTTGTGCGGCGCTGCAAGACCTGGATCGTTCTGCGGATTTCATCGTCTCTGCCGATGACCGGATCGAGCTTCCCTGTAAGCGCGAGCTCTGTGAAATCGATGGTATATTGAGAAAGAGCGTCGCGCAGTTCTTCGGCGTTTTCCGAGTCGACGCTCGACCCTTGACGCATCGTCGCGATGGCTTCGTCGACCTGTGCAATCTGCACTCCTGTAGCCTCAAGGACCTTTGCGGTTGCACCACCCACCTTCAATACAGCAGGAATAAAGAGCTCGTTTGCGATGTAGGTGTCGTTCCGACTCTTGGCCAGCTGAGCGACTTCGGAGAGTACTCGACTTAGGTCGCGACTCGGCGTGACTGTAACTGATCCCTGCACAGACGGAAGATCATTCACCATCCGTGTCAGTTCGGACGTTATTTGACCGACATCGCCACCCGCCCGCGACAATAAACCAGCGATCCCGGTCTTGTCTTCTTCCAACTGTGCCAACAGGACGTGCTGTGGCTCAATGAACTGCTGGTTTCTCTGGACGACAAGCTCATGCGCACGTTCGATCACGGTTCGAAACTGCGATGTCAGTCGGTCAAATTCCATTTTTTACCCCATGTTAGAAGCGTTACTTGGCATGGTTATCCAAGGTTCTACCTTCTATATGAGGACAAACTAGCGGGTTTTCAAACGCTCCAGTCAATCCAAGGTCGCCACCTGCAATCGCATCGCATCGCAGTCGACGACCTCTACCTCTGCACCCCTGTCGATATCCCTGGTGCTTGTAACGACCCACATGGAATCACCCAGTTGAACGCGGAGCTCCGCACCTGCCGCAAGCTTCTCACCAAGCGTAAATCGACGACCGATCATCATTTGAGATCGTTTTGGCAACGTATCTCGATTGCTGGGCTGAGTGGCTCTGAAAAATCGAAAGTAAACCAGCGTTGCAATGACGGCAACGACTGCGTACGTGAAGATTTGGGCGGCCAAACCTAAATCGGTAACGAAGTACGTAAGCGCTGCGAGCGCTAATGCCGCGACCGCAGCACCTACTAAGAATCCTGCCGCGCCGAGCACTTCAGCAATGACCAACACAATAGCAACCGTTAGCCAAATCGCAGGTACCCAGTTAGAACCGTCTAACCATTCCATGTCTCTATTCCTCAGTTACGCAGTCGAAGGTGCGAGCGTACTACCAATTGTCTTTGTCAATTCGCCAATGCCCGCGATCGATCCAATGATGCTAGTCGCCTCTAACGGGATCATCATCACTTTATTGTTGTCGGATTTCGCGAGGTCACCTAATGCGTCAACGTACTTCTGTGCCACAAAGTAGTTAATTGCATTTGCGTCACCATTTGCGATGGCTTCAGAGACCATTCGGGTCGCTTCTGCCTCAGCTTGCGCAAGACGTTCACGCGCTTCCGCTTCGCGTTTAGCCGCTTCGAGCTCGCCTTCTGCTTTCAAGATATCGGATTGTTTTTGACCTTGTGCAACTTGAATCGCTGCCTCACGTTCTCCTTCGGCCTCGAGCACCAGCGCGCGTTTCTCGCGCTCAGCCTTCATCTGCTTCGCCATCGCATTCACAAGGTCCGTGGGTGGTGAAACGTCTTTAATCTCCACACGCGTGATTTTGACACCCCATGGGTCCGTTGCTTCGTCGACCTTCGCGAGCAGTTGTGCATTAATCCGATCACGGTTTGACAGCATCTCATCAAGGTCCATGGATCCCAATACGGCACGAATGTTGGTCATCACTAAGTTGCGTGTCGCATTTTCAAGGTCATTGACCTGGTACGCTGCTTTCGCAGCGTCAAGTACTTGAAAGAAACACACGGCGTCGGTATTTACTGACGCATTGTCACTTGAAATCACGTCCTGCGGCGGTATGTCGAGGACCTGCTCCATCATGTTGATCTTCCGCCCTACGCGCTGAACGATTGGGACAACGATGTTCAAACCCGGTTCAGCAGTGCGCGTGTATTTACCGAACCGTTCGACGGTCCAGTGATAACCCTGAGGAACGATGCGAACGATCCGCAGGATAACGACGATTGCGAGCACCAGAAGAACTGCTGCAACGATGAAACCTTCCATCTATCTTCTCCCTTTGTAAATGAAACTCTAAAGAGACAAACATTGAGAATTATACGTATTTGTTAATTAAATTAAACTTTAACTTGCTTTAAATCACAAATCAGATAGAATTCACACGTTCGTGACAGAGAAGTAGCATGAAATTCTTCGACTCACCTGAAATGCGAGAGACGATTCACCGGCTTCTTCGGTCACAGATGGCGCTGAAAGGAATCGACTACAACGGACTCTCGCAACGTCTCGCAATGATGGGAGTAGCCCAGACGGCCACCAATCTAAGATCGAAAATCAACCATGGCACCCTCGGTGCACAGCTGTTCGTGTTTATTCAGATCGCACTTGGTATCGATCGACTCGACATGGAAAGCATCAGAGATATTTATCGAGATGTTGAACGTGACCTAGATGCATCAGCCACAGTCGAACCTTCGCAGCCTAATAAAGTTCTTGTGGAAGAGCCATCGTCGCCGCAAATGTCCGAGGTCGAACACTAGGTGCATTGGACGGCACCTCAACGCGGTGAATCGAATTTTCGGTAAAGGATGAACTGGTCTACGTGACCCACTTTTTTAGCGTCGGTTGGGTTACCACGACGGAACCTGCTAACGTCAACTACACTACGTCTATTAACAGACCTAGCATCAAGCGACCAACGGAGAGTAACTCTGTCGATCGCTTTCTGCTCTCTAAAACACTACGTTGCGTAGACGATCAAGCGCGTCCAAACTACGCTTGATCGTCCAGTCTAAGAGTCCAGTCTAGTTGTTAGCGCCTGTCGGAATCTGACTGAACGGAATTCCCTTATCGGGTCGGATGTCTTGTGGCATTCCAAGAACTCTCTCAGCCAGAATGTTCAACATGATCTCATCTGAACCGCCCGCGATGCGACCACCGGGCGCCCCCATGTAGGCTCCTGGATACATGCCGTATTCCTCTGCGAATTCGCCCTGCACTGCACCTGACAACTCACATAGATCCATCGCGAATGACGCCATATCTTGTAATTTAGAAGCTCCGACTAACTTTCCGATCGAGTTCTCAGGTCCGGGGGTTTCTCCCCGCGACAATGCCGTTAGCGAGCGGTATCCAGTGTATTTAAGACCGGTTTCTTGGCAATACCAGTCTGCAAGTTTCGCACGGACACTCGAATCTTCGATCGCGGGTTTGTCATCGATCGTCACGCGTTGTGCAAGACGATAGACCCGGCTGAACCCGACGCCACCACCGCCGCCGCCGATCGCGGCTCGCTCATTCATGAGCGTTGTCAGAGAGACTTGCCAT
>JAPOVY010000016.1 GCA_026707905.1 Gammaproteobacteria bacterium
TTCGTTTCAGATCTGAAGTCCGTACCACGAGTCGGAGAGTTGCCACCCATCATGCTTGCAACGCTACGCACCCGCATGATTCAGCTCGCGCAAGAAATTAGTAATGGCATGGTTTTTGCCAACGGTGCCCGGTCGCACATGAACGAATCACTCAGTGTGCTCACTGAAGAAAACCGAACAAATGAGAGTTTCTTTATCGGAAACATGATTCCGACGTGTATTAACAATGACGTTCAAGCTGCCGCGGCCGTAAACCGACGCACGCTCACGAGTTATGCGCTGCTCCCTAACTATCGCAACTACTGGAAAGAAGCTGGTTACGTCGAGGAAATGGCAGGTGTTGAAGCATGTATGAAGGACAACGATCTGGATCGTGTACCGCACTTCTTAACAGATCGATGGCTGGCTGATACAACGTTATTCGGCACGGCAAGTCAGGTGCGCGAAGGAATCGAAGCTTGGTTCGATGCGGGGATAAAGACACCGATTATTGTGCCTTCTGCGGTCAACGGGGGACAGTTTCAGGCATTCGAAGAGTTCTTTGGAATTTGGGACTAAGCAAGGCGGTACCTTAGTAACGTCACGTCGTCGTTCACGTGATCAAACACGGGAATTACCTTCGCGCCAATTTTGAGGTCATCGGCTTTGTCAGACACCAACGTAGACGTAAGTCGCACGCCTTCGTTGAGGTCAATCATGGCGATCAGTTGAGGGACCTCGTCCATGAAATGTGGTGCGGTTGCTTGTCGCGCTACAGTGAACGTGTAAAGTGTGCCTTCGCCGCTGACCTGTTGCCACCTCAAATTGGTACTTAAACAGCTCGGACAGTTCGATCGGGGATAAAAGATCCATTTACCGCAGTCGTTGCACCGTTGTAATAGCACTTGCTCGCTACGCAAACCCTCCCAGAATGGCTCTGTCTCTTGAGTAGGTGTTGGAAAAGGCTTCGTTAAGTCCACGTTAGTCGCCTTTGAGAATCAATGCGGCTTGTTCACTCATGATGCCGCCTGTTCCCGATACATACACGTGGTCACAACGTGGTAGTTGCCGTTGATCGGCACGTCCCATGATTTGGCGCGCGCCTTCGATAACTTGCGTCATACCACCGGCGCCACCTCCTTGCCCCATACCGAGTTGGCCACCATGAGAATTGACGGGAAAATCGCCAAAACATGACAGATCGTGTGAACGAATGAACTCCATACCTTCGCCTTTCTCACAGAAACCGGCATCCTCCAGTGTAAGCAGTACCGTGATCGTGTAGCAGTCATAGATTTCACATGCGTCGATATCGCCACGTGTTACGCCTGCCATCTCAAACGCTTTGGCGGATGCTGGACCAACCGGACTGCGACATAGATCTTCGGCGAAGGTCGGTGTCTTCATCGTAAGGTGTTCACCGAACCCTTTGATCCAGACGGGTCGGTGTTTGCATCGCTTCGCAACGTCCTCGCTAGCAACGATGACAGCTGCGCCACCCGCGACTGGCATCACGATTTCTAGCATGCGTAACGGGTCGGCGACCAGCTTGCTGGCTAGAACGTCATCGATAGTGACCGGCTTTTCGTAGAAGACAGCGTTTGGGTTTGCTGCACCGCTCCGCCTCTGGTCGACGACTAACTTCGCCATCGCAGTTGGATCGTAGTCGAATTCGGCAGCATATCGTTGGGCGATCATTGCATAACCGCAGTTTTGTGCTAGATTGCCATAGGGGATTTCGAATTCGGCTTGTGGCGAACCCCAATTCACGCTGGACGACTGGAAATAACGTCGTGGGTCAATAGGTCCTGGATTCGGATTCGACGGAATAGGCTGACCAGGTAACGCGCACACAACGACATCTGCGAGTCCAAGTTCGATCGCGGCGGCCGCTCGCCAGACCATACCGACAGGACTAGCCCCTCCTAAGTCGACCCGTTCTGCGAAATTTACGGGTTGACCCAAATACTCGACGATTGTTGCAGGAGTAAACGAAACGGTTTCTCGAATCTCGGTGCACACAAGACCGTTGATGTCACTAGCTTCTAATCCTGCGTCGTCGAGACTGAATCGGGTGAGATCTGCCCACTGTCCAAGGGTAAATTTGCGTTTCCCTGTGAATTTGCGAATATGTGGGTATTCGTGATAGCCAACAATCGCCGCCTTACCTTCTAGCTTCAATGCGTTGTCCCAACTTGATGCACGTTGCGAAGTGTACGAAGTGCGGCGTTCGTAATATGTGGCATCAATAGGAATTTCTCGGACACGCTGAGGGGTCTATTCATTGGCTGACGTAAACCGGACCAAGAACGCATTGTTAGTTGAATGGCGCAAACGACCGTTTTGGATGAATCTACTGTGGTTCTTCTGCCTCTATATGACCTTCGTATACATGCCTTTCGACATTTTCTTCAAGCCCGTGGTTGAAGATGTTGAAGTTTGGTTCGGTTTCTCACTAACGGGTTGGTGGGCTAAAGCCACTGCGCCGATCCATTGGCTTATTTATGGCGCTGGTGCGTGGGGATTCTGGCGTATGAGTCGATGGATGCATCCGTGGGCGGCTCTATACGTGGCTCAGATCGCAATCGCGATGTTGGTATGGAACCTAATCTCACCGAATGGCGGCGGTTGGGGACCTGGCTTGATTGCTTTTGCGATTTTGTTGGTGCCGACGGTTGCGCTATGGCTTGGCCGTCGGCATTTCCAACGCGTTTAGTTAGGCGATTACTACCTTGACTACAAAAAACGGGGTTAACAACATTAGTCTTGCGATTCACTCAGAATAACTATACAGTTAAACATGTGATGCGAAAACCAAGCATCGAAACGACCCCGGCGACTGGGGTATCTGGACGAGGGACGAGCGTTCACGTTGGTGACTCCGATGATCCGTCAAAATGCAGCTTGATTTTGAGGCAAGTATGTAAGTCCCTTTAGTTAGAGGTGAGCAGCGAAACGGCGGTCTTCTTACCTTGGATGACGGCGTTGTAGTCGAGCTCGAGATTGAGTAATCCAGCGATGTAATCGACAAGTGCCATGTCGGCGTTCGCAGCGACGAGCGGCGTTGTACCATCATTGTTTGCGATTGACTTGTCGGCACCGTGCTCTAGGAGTACCTTTACGGTATCAGCACGACCGAAAAAAGATGCGATAAGCAGAGGGGTCGCTCCGTCTCCCCCTTGTACATTCACGTCCGCACCCGCGTCTGCCAAGATGTCGACGATGTCGGCAAACCCAAGCGTAGCAGCAGTTCCGATGAGTGTCGACTGCCTAGCGTCATCGAATGCGTTCAGATCGTCCACTTTACGGATGAGCCGTTTTACGTAGCGGTCGTTACCGGTATAGACGGCAAGCCATATATCCGATCTTGCGAGTTTATCGACCTGCTTGTCGATCAACTCAAGTGCCTTTTCGCGGCCAGCGGTCACGTCGTCTTCATTTAGGTTTAGCTGAAACATCGACGCAATGGCTTGAGTGCTTGCCCAGTCGGTGCCGGCAACCATGGGTGGCGTCTGACCTTGATTATTCGCCTGAAGAGGGTCCGCTCCTGCGCGAAGCAGCTCTTTGACAGCCTTGTCGTAACCGAGGAACACAGCAGCGTGTAGAGCGGTGTTGCCGTCCATCGCGCCTGCGGTCGCATCAGCGCCATTCTTGACCAACAATCGAATCGCCTTCGGTTGATTTTGAAGGACGGCGTAGGTTAAAGGCGTTGAACCTAATGTTGAACCAAGTGCGTTGATGTCGTGACCATCTTTCAGTAACTGGCGAATTGTTTTTGTATCGCCTTCCGCCGCGGCGGTCCAAAGGTCCTGGGCACCCGTTGGGAGTGCGATGGCAAGTATTGCCAGAGACATGAGTGCATAGACTGCGTTTCGGAGTACCAAGGTCATGAGTACGTCTCTTGATGAAAAGGAGGATTCGCCGATGCTGATTATTTGGCGAACCGCAAACTATACGAATGTAATGACGCGCTATCGTTAACGTGCAAGAATGGTGTTGTTCAAAAGAGAGCTGTCTACGGTTCGGTGGTCTGCTCTTCGTGGTTCGTCAGTTCGCCTGTCGGCGTCGAATTGTTGACCTCGATGCCCATCATCTGTTTGAGTCGAGGTGAGAGCTTCGCGTAGACATCGTCAGGTACATGATGGTTGACCGACGCTTGTTCGTGGAGTGCTCTGACAAACCATCGGTTGTAGTGGCACCGCATCGCGTAGCGCGTACCTGGCGCGATGCGCAAGCCGCCGCCATGCAACACACGCGTGTCAGTCAATATACACGTTCCCACCGGCGCGCAGACCGCAACCAAACCAGGTTCGCCCTCTACAAGACGGACTAAATCGGCACCATCGTGGAAGGTCGTCGCACCGCTGGCAGTTCGATGAGAACCCGGTACGAGGTAAGTTGCGCCATTTTCGAGGTTGAACTCGGTATAGCACCAGATGATTAATGATCCGAACGGAAATGGTGGATAGGGCATAGGGAAGCCAGCTTGGTCGACATGGAGCTCCTGTAATCCTCCCCCTTGATGAACGATTGAACCGTGCGCACAGCCTAAGCCGAATCGTTCCCCCATAATTTTGGTGAGTAAGTTATCAACCAACTCGCCCCTTTGTGCTGCGGACGGATTGAATTCGACAGCGTCACGGAAGACCTGCCCTTTTAGGACGAGATTGTTAACGAGTTGAGCTTTGGATCCACGACTCGTCATGATGGCTGAATCGAGCTTGCGTTCCGCGGCAGCTTGTTCGGTCATACGATCAACTTGTGCCTTGACCTGTTCTGGCGACATGGCGTCCTCGACCAAACAATATCCCCAACGCACGAAATCTGCTTCAAGTTCCTCTTGATCTGACCGAGGTTTCGGTAGATATTCGAATTCGTCGCTGTTGCGGATTAAGCCGTCCTCTTGACGTTGCTTCGCAATACCATTGAGTTGTTTAAGGAGGCGACCTGGTGACAGCGAGCTTGTTTGTGACACGCCGTCTGCGTAGGCAATCCCTTGTTGCATTGCGGATTCCCAAGCTTCGTCGCTAATGTCAGCCTGATGGTTGCGAAGTTGAGAAATCTCGGCTCGAAGACGGGCGTTTTCTTCGCGCAGCTCTTCAACTGATTCGCGAGTATCGTGCACCTCAGGCAGGTTACCAGAGGCGGACGAGGATTTGTCCGGTTGCGTCGTCATGGTTGAATCAGTCTTGTTGAGCGCGTCGAGTGGAAACGCAAAACGAATGCGTCACACGAAAAAGAACGGTGTCGCATTGAATGGATCCCTCGTAATGGTATTGAGAAGCGCCCGTGGGTATAGCAGCCAGATCTCGTTACGCGTAAGATAGGACGGGAGTTTGGCGTTTTCACGTGATTGTGGCAGAAAAACACCTTTGGCTAATACGGCACGCAAAAGCGTCGGCTCATGGTCGACCAGATCATGGTCGGGAACTAGCCTATCGAGGTTATCGACAATGTGTTGAGATGGGCCAGTTTCTGTCAACCGTATCCCAACCGCCTACGATTTTTCTAACGAGTGATGCTAGGCGTACGTATACGACGGCACACGTTTTGAACGCGTTTGTTGGCGACGAAGTTGTACCAGTTGGCGACATGTATACATACGACGTCGATGTACTAGCATCCGCTGTCGAAACAGTCATGGAGAAATTCGGCTTAGATGGTGTTAACGGTCTGGCAGTGGTTGGACATAACAGTGCGATAAGCGACTTGGTTGCGGAACTAACGCACAAATCCAGCACACCCTCGCTGCCAACGCTTGGAATGGCAGAACTGGTGTTCAATGGAGAGTGGAACGAACTTTGGCAACGCGTACCGATCTCACTTCGACGGCTTGAGACCCCCAGTGCGAGGACAAAATGACTGACGACCCGTTGATCCTGCTGTCGCACGACCGTTCCGAAGCGCGACGAGCAAACGATCCACTGGTTGACCGGTGCGTTCTCGGTACGGTAGATCGAAACGGGCATGCAGCGCTTCGTACGCTAGTTTTGCGGGAAATTGATGACAGGCTGGCATTGTTCTACAACCGAACAAGCACAAAGCATGTTGAACTGATGGATCAGAGGCATCACGGATCACTTCTGATCTATCTACCAAGCGTTGGGGTGCAATACAGGTTTGAGTCCCGATTTGAGGATATTCCAAGGGAAGTGATTGAGGAGCATTGGCAACTCAAACCCGATGTGGCGAAACGGATGGATTCGATCTACGAGCGTCATCCACAAAGCACCATCATCGATGATTTCGCTGCGTTTGAAACACTTTTCGCGGCAACCGTACCACCTAGAAAATCACCTCGAAATGGCTGTGGGGTCTACGTCGTTGTTGAGGTTGCTGAACGGTTAGAGCTTCGTACGGACCCGCAAATGCATGACCGCAGGATATATAAGCGAGAAGGGAACGACTGGCGAGTTCATCAACTCGTGCCGTGATTCACGGAGTTACTAATCGCCGGTGGACACGGTCTGTAAGTCAACAAACCTTCGATAGTGGCCGTCTTCTATAGCCATCAATTCATCGTGACTGCCTTGTTCAAGGACTTCGCCTTGATCTAAGAACACGATATGGTCAGATTGTCGAATCGTCGAAAGCCGATGCGCGATGATCACTACGAGGCGGTCTTTAGCAGCTTCGTGTAAGGATTGCACCAGATACTGTTCAGTCTCCGGATCTAGTGCAGACGTGGGTTCGTCAAGAATCAGTATCTTGGACTCGCGTAACAAACCTCGAGCAATAGAGATTCGTTGTTTTTGTCCGACAGAGAGCTTGCTCATGGTCGTACCGAGTTTGGTTTCATACCCTTCCGGCAATCCATCGATGAATTCATGTATGCCTGCGATCTGCGCGACTCTAATAACCTCGTCTAATGATGCTTCAGGCTTTCCATAGCGGATGTTGTCCAAAATGGAGAATGAAAACAGCTGGGTTTCTTGAAATACATACGTAATCTGGTCTCGCAGGCTCGCAAGTTCCAAATCGTTGACATCATGCCCGTCGATCAAGACTTGCCCTTCTGTCGCAGCGTGATAACGAGGCAACAGGTACGCCAGACTCGTCTTACCGGCGCCTGTGGGACCGACAAATGCAACGATCTGACCGATCGATGCCGTTAATGAGACATCCTGAAGAGCACGACGGCCATCTGGATACTGCAACCCTACGCCACGTAGCTCGACGCCCTGCTCAATCGGCGGCAACACCTCATCGCCGAGGTCTTGTTCCTGGGGTAAATCCATGATCGCGTATACCCGTCGCATTCCTGCCACAAAGCTCTGCAAGTGGATCCACAGGGACGCGAAACTATCTGCCGGACCGCGCATCCACCAGAAGTAGAAAAAGATCGCTGCATAGTCACCAGGTGACAAAGCGCCATCGATGATATTGGTCGCAATAACCCAAAATACAGTGATAAAGATCACTTGAAACGCTAATTCTTTGCTACGACCGATAAAGATATCGAGAAGGACGGTCCCTCGAAAGCGCAAGAAGGACTCTGAACTATCAGTACCAAATCGTTGGCGTTCGTTCTTGTTGCCGCCAAGGCTCTGCACCGCAAGCATGTTGTCCATACCTTCCTCAATCGTGCTGGTCACAATCGTCCCCGCTGCGCGACTGGCTTGGTGACGACGACGAACGAAGCGCGAAAACGGTATTGAAATGAGGAAGTAAGCGGGAAACAATGAGCCGGTCAGCCAAATAACCGCGTCAACATGCTGATAAGCGCTTACAAGGTTGAACATTGCCGCGACGAATACACAAGTCGATAGCGTTGGTCGATTGATAACCTCATAGAAGATTTGGTTGATAGATGGAGCGTCGTACATAACGCGGTAGACCGAATCGCCGATTCGTTGGTCGTCTAGCAAAGTCATTGGCATTGACTTTATCCGCTCGAACAGCTTGGCGCGTACCATATGGTTCACCGTCTGGGTCAAGCGTGAATTCATTTTGTATTCGTAGTAGCCCCAGATACCGCCAGCAAAACTATGTCCGCCATGGGTAAGGTTTTCTTGCTTGGTAGCCGTATCTTGGCCCTCGATCATGCCGCCATCGGTCGTGTCGTTTGCTGCGCCAGGCGCATACCCGCCGACGAGGATGATGAGGAAAACTGAGATTACTGTCAGTGTGATCAGGATTTCCAATGAACTCACTGTCATGAAGTGCTCAATCAGTGGGTGCAACCAGATTGGGTAGCCGTCCGTGCTCTCAATAGGACGTTGAAGAACGACATGGTCGACGATGATCTTCGCGCCCCAAGGCAATACGAACACGGGATACATGAGGGCACCGAGGAGCAAGAACCACTTGATCGTGAATCTGCCCCAAACGTAACTAATGATCATCCACCCACGAGCGATGACCTGAACGGTCTCCTTAAAACCGAGGTCCCAATCGGTATCGAGAATACTGGCGCGCTTGCTTAGTTCCTTCTCCGCTTCGACGTTAAAGCCACGCGGCTTGCGAACTTCCGGATTCGATTGATCGCTCATGTCGCGGCCGCGCCCGCTAGTCCCGATTCCGTTTCCACGAATGTGCGATAGCGACCATTGGGGGTGCGCATCAGGGTTTCGTGGTCGCCGTTTTCGAATATCCGTCCTTCGTCGAGATAGAGGATGTTGTCAGCGCGTCTTATCGTTGAGATACGATGGGTGATCAAGAAGATCGCGCGATGCTCGCCCCACTGGGCGAGATTCGTCATCACACGGTGTTCGGTATCGGCGTCTAGAGCCGCAGTAGGTTCATCCAGGATCAAAATCGGCGTGTCCCGCACTACCGCGCGAGCAATCGAGAGACGTTGCCGTTGTCCGGTTGACAGTTTTCCTCCTCGGTCACCGAGGATCGTGTCCAATCCTTGAGGCAGACTGTTAACGTAGTCGTCCGTGCACGCGACTTCAATTGCGGTCTGGACTTGCTCGTCGGTCGCATCCGGTGCTACGTAACGAATGTTGTCACGAATCGACAGTGCGAATAGCACGTTTTCCTGTAATGCGATCGCTGTCTTCGCCCGAAGACTCTCTACCGTGTAATCTCTTAGGTCTTTGTCATCGATTGTGATCGATCCCGCAGTTGGGTCGTATAGGCGCAGGAGCAATCCCATCATGGTGCTTTTGCCCGAGCCCGTCGGACCTACGATCGCGGTGATTGAGCCCGGTGAAGTAGTGAAACTGACACCATCCAGTACCGGCCGATCGGTTTGATAGCGAAATGCCACATCGTCGAATGTAATTGCGTGTTCGAATCGCTCTAGCGGTACCGCGGTTGGGGCATCGACGATGTCCGGTGCGATATCGAGAATATCAAAAACGCGCTGAAGACCCATCGCCATATCTTGAGACGCAAGCCACTGGCGCATGACGTGGCGAACGTTGTTCGTCGTTGTATGGAATTGATCTCTACCCCAATTGAATGCACCCAATGTCCAGACGGTGAAACTGAGACCAATAACCGCAATCAGTTCTTTGGCGAACGCCTCATTTCCTTGATTTGCATATAACGCCATAAAGAACTCGCCGGTCAACAGGATGCCTCCGGCAATCGTGAACATAAGAATGGTCACGAGAGCAATCATCAGACGAACCTGAAATGCGGCGTTAAAGGCGACAACCGAATCTTCTTCCATCTCACGTTGGGCACGATCTTCCACGCGATATGCCTTGATCAGTCGAATTGCGGCAAAGGATTCCTGGATACGAGAAGTGATATCACTCGTCGCAGCACGATAGACAAGGCTTCGAGTCCGCATACGTGGCATCGCCCAGCGTGCCAGAATTAATGCTGGAATGATGATCGTGATTGCGATCAAGCCGATGGTCGGACTCAGGAACGATACAAGGATGGCTGCGAGAAGATATCGCCACACGCCAATCGAGCAAGTTACGAGCTGACCGATGACGGCGGTGACTTGAGCGCTATCTTGGTAGATTCGGTAAATGGAATCCCCAGTGCGATGGTCACTGTGATAGCTGAGTGACAACTGATGCCAGCGCTCAACCAGTGCTAGTCGCAAGTCCTGGTTGATGCGTTGCATGATCCAGACGTGGTAATACGGTCGAGTAATTTCGAACGGCAGCATGGTTAGCCACATACCAATCATCAAACTGATGTACCACCACTTGACCATGTGGCGTTCTTCGATGCTCAGTGCCTCAGCTACACCGCGCGCTAAATCCTCCCGTCCAAAGAACTCAGCGACAAACGGCATTAACGGATCGGACTGAAGGATGGATTGGGCAAGCATGTCGGCCATCAGTAAACCCATTGGAATCTCAATGAATCCTTGAATCCCGAGCAGAAGGTAGAAGTACGCGAGGTGTGCGTGTAGGCGGAACCGCCAGGTGAATACGAAATATGACGACGATTCTGTGGTCTGACTCGGATCTACGCGGCGTATCTGAAACATCCAACCGAGTAACACAAACAAGGTGATGGCGGCGACCCAGAAGTTGTCTGCGATGCCATCGACCACGAGCACCGCGAGCAGATTGACAACAAACACGAGAAATGCAATCGCGATCGCTAACGCAGTCTGCAAGCGTCGATCTCCTTCAGTAAGGATCAACGCCCACTGAGCCGCGACAATCAAGCCGACACCGATGTAGAGGAACGGTAGCGGGTAGCTAAGAGATGCCGGAACCCATTCAAATAACGGTCCCACGACCGTAATTACCGTTATAATTATCGGCGCATACCTATAGTGGTAGCCGTCGCTCTCGACACTATCTGCGAGAGATTGTGACGTTCCTTTGCCTTCATAGAACCAGCGTCCAAACAATTGGATTCGAATGAACGGCCACGACCGGAAGAACAGCTTGATGATCGCTGCAAACGTATGCCGGTCCTCGGAGACATCGCGGTCTCGCTCCGGTGGGATCTTGCCGTTGCCAATGAAAGGTAGTGCGCGCGACCGCCGAGTGTCACCTGGATCTTTATCGGCATCGACGGTTTTGCGGCCGATGATGTAGGTCACCACGGGAATCGTAAAAGCGATCGTAAAGGTCGCGATCACTAGTACGATAAATGGGTTCACGCTGTGCCCTCAAGAAAGGCAGGATATGCTACACGGAAGCTCTATTGCACATAACATCGTATATGGTCATGATCGCCGAATGTCACGTCGATTGCGGTCGGATCCGCAATACGAAATAACGGTGCAACAGAACCGCAAAGAACGATAACGGGAGGGCGCAGGAGAGGCGCTTCTTCGTCTGCGAGCAGCTTCTCGCGCAGCCACGACAGAGAGTTAAGTAATGTCTCGATGAGTTCTTCGGAGGGCACAAAGGCGACCTCCGCACTATCGAATCGAATGGAAAGGTTCGCCAACTTCGTTAGGGAAGTAGCTCTATCGTTTCGAGGCTGCACGAAACCTGCGTGAATCGCGTTATTTGCTACGAGAACTTGCGCATTCAGGTCCATTGCCTCGTGTCCGAAGTGATGTAGCTCGATCACAGGAAAAACTCGTGAAATCGCGTTCTCGATGCCGACAAGAGCGGTTGGTAGGACATGTGGATCACAATCTAATTCGACTGCGAGTTCACCTTCGATAGCCAATCCGTCGAAATCACCTCGGCTTATAGCCTGGGGACTAATTCGTCGATCCTGCTCAAACAACCGTCCAAAAATCGGTTCGTGTATTCCTATTTGTGCTTGTATTGGACGAGACGTGCAACCGATCTTATAGCCTATCTGCTTGTCACCACGCTTGAGTCGGAGTTTGGCGGTCTCGAACTGCACGGCGTATGCTTGATCGAGCGACGTATTGTCAAAAGGCTCGATAGCGATTCGGGGAGGTGTCGCTTCACGTGCACGCAATATGTCGGCCGCAATAGCTACGACGTCGAGCGACATTGGAAATCAGCAATCTTCGACGTTCCCGCGCCCAGTTTTCTTTGTGGTTCTTCGTTAAAAGTCACTCGCTCTAATCTGAACTGCCAGATCCGGACGTACCTTCTAAATCGATACTTGATATATCCATCCTAAATAGTCTTAAAGCTATGCAGCCGCTCGTTCAATTGGCGGCGCAAATGAGAAGGCGTCCCAGCGGCGCGGCTGAAGGTATTGAATCGCCGCTCTCAATGCACGGGGTGTACCGATCCTCTCCAATCCTTGGCATAGCACGGCTGGAGTGTAGCCAGATTCGATCGGTAGTGCAATGAGCATCGTATCTTCAAGCTGCGCTGAAACATCGCGCCCGAAAGGGTGTTTTAACCTAGAAAGTAGAGTCCAGGAAAGTGCATACCTCACTTGGTTTTCGATGCTCCAATTTCCGCCGAGCTTAGGCTCACCCATCGCACTCTCTTGCCAATCATCGCGCGTGCTTGTAAGAAGTCGAGTGATGCGGTCAATGGTCTTCTCACTATACGGTAACCAACATAGTGCGTCCGACGCGGCGCGGACGATCTGATGCAATTCATCGTCCAAGAGCGTTCCTACGTGGTCAGCGACTTCTTCCGTTATCGAATTCCCTATTTCGCCTAGCGCGTATGCAGCATTGATTCGCATCCATGGATCTCTGTCATCCAGAAGCGCGACCAGTGAATCCATGCTTGCCGATCCGATTAAACCGAGAGCGACTGCCGTATCTTCCGGAACGAATTGGCGACGGGAGAAGCGACGCTGTGTGAGATCAGGGGACATTGCATAGAATCCCGGATCGTCTTGCGCCGGGCTCTCATGGCGATCCTGCCCCATAGTGGTTCGTAATTTTTGAAGCAAAGGTTCGATTGAAGGTTCCCCAATCCGAACGAGCTCGTACATTGCTGACAGTCGTTCTTCATTGTCAGCGGACGCCATTTGGGTTAGTAATCTCGGAATTTCAGAAGCCGATAGAGGTTCATGGTGCACCAACCGAGCATCGCCACGCAACCAATGCCATAGAGACTCCCATGAGCGGGGGATGTGGGTTGCCGTCAGGAGATTGACAGGGGTTTCCCAGTATTCGTTCTGGTGATCCCACGTCGGTTGAGTCGGGTTGGACGTTCGAAGGGCAACGAACTTCAACATATAACGAGAGGTCGTCGTTCGGTTCGGTGTACCGGCATGTCCGAGATCAAAATCTGCGACGATGAGCGTCCCAGCCTTTATCGGTTTAAGGAACACCTGCGACGGTACTGCACCTTGTAGCGTAGCGTAAAGATGCGAACCTGCTAATAAGCGCGTCGGCCCCATCTCTAACGGTACTTCGTGAGGAAAGTAGAACATGTTGATGGCCTTAAAGGTATGCCATCGACTCCGACCAGCCTTGGAATGCCCGTCCTGGTGCCATCCCGATCCTGAAATCGAACCCTCACCCATCGCCGGTTGGTTTTCGAACGGGTCGAAATCAGATGGACGAGCTTCGGGTTCTAAGGGTTCACTGTTGTGCGGAAAGCGATGAGGTGCCCACGCGAAGTCTGGTCCTAGTAGACTCTGCATCGCACCTTGCGCAACGCCACTCTGAAGCACCATGTCGATATTGGGCACGCGCGGCAGGAGGTTATCTCCCAACCATTTGGATTCCTCTTTCAGGCTGAAATGGAGCTCCCGTGCGATCCCCGCGTGCAGTGCATCTGGAAGACAACTGTCCAGCACGATGAAACCATCCGCGATAAAACGACGCACTTGTTCATCGGAGAGAAGCGTAGGGGATTCACTCATTGATTACGTCTATCTCGAAATTGACAGTAATGCTGTCCTCGACTAATAATCCCAGCTCCAGACAAGGCCCATGAAGCGAGGATCGGTAAGCGTCGCATCTTGATAGTAGCCTGCGTCCCAACCGTTCGATTCAAGCTCCATGATCCCGATTTTGTCGAACACGTTCTCAACGAACGCGGTTAATGACATTCGTCCGTCAGCACTCTCCCAACCCAATGTGGCGTCAAAGCGACCGTATGAGTCGAGTCGGTCATTGGGAATATTGAAGATCCGGTTGAATCGCTCTCCGGTGTAGGAGTAAGTCACACTCCAAGAAAGCATGCCACGCTCGTTCAAACTATGTCGCCAGTCGCCGGTCAGCGACCACTTGTTCTTGGGCATATTGGGAAGTTCGTTGCCTTCTAGCGCATATTGCTGCCCTAGAAAACCGACGCGTTGTGCGCCTGTGACCGGATCCGTATACGTTACTTCTTCAAATTGCTGGTTCGGGTTTACTGGATCCGCGGCGTAGAGTTCGCCAAGGCTTGAACTTTGGCGTGCGTAGTACCCACGGAGTGAGAAATTGGGGGTTACGATCCAGGTGCTCTCGATCTCCATGCCAATTAGGTCCGTGTCCGGAAGATTTTCGATGACGAATAACTCATATACGACAGGGCTAAATAGTCGTACGGTGATAGGCTGCTGGTAGTTGGAGAAACGGTAGGTGAATCCCGAAACCAATACACGTAGACGATCATCAAACACATCGGCCTTATATCCTAGTTCAAGCGATGTAAGCTCTTCGTCGTCGTAGGTTTCATAGCCTTCAGGAGCACCTGGAGAGAGACCCCCAGCACGATATCCAGTCGCTAGACGGCCGTAAATTAGGCGATTTTCGTCGGGAGTGTAATCAAGTGAGATGTTCCACGTCGTTTTGTCAAACGTTTCAACCTGTCCGGGATTTACTTCATTAAAACGAACGGGTATGACGAACTCGTCAGTTGGGTTTTCGTCGTCAAAGTCAATTACCGCCCATAGCCGATCCGTAAGAACCTCTTTCTCGTCCTCCGTAATTCGAATTCCCCCAGTGAGCTTCCATTGATCCGATAGCTGAACGCTGGTTTGACCATAGACCGCTTGTGAGGAGACGGTTCGTTCGTTAACAAGATCAATAAACTGGTGCGACCCGTCGGCCACGTGACTTGAGAGGAATGTGTTCGTCCCGGGTCCTTCTGGATAAAACGGGTCTTCACCAAAGATGAAAACAAGGGGAATAGCATCATCGCTACTCACGTTCGACGCACGATTTGCGATATCGAATAGCTTGTATTCGTTGTAGACGTCTTGATCAAAAAGATACGCACCGAATAGTGTTGAGAACATACCGGTTTCAAAGTTGAGTTGAAACTCGTGCGTCGTTATTCCTACGTCGAACTTTGCTCGAATCGTGCAGTCGTTAAAAGGCACCATCCCGCTTGATGAAAGGTATGGATCCGCTGTGCTGCCCTGCACACTAGACCCATCGCAGTCTTGATCGAGCAATCCGAAGTTCACATCAGACGTTCCAAAGATGTACTTTCCACTCGCGCTGTCATTGAAGTCATAGGCGGCGTGTAGCGTCACTGCGTCACGTAAAACGTCGGTCGTTCCGCCATTGTTCGTGTCAATGATGTTCTCCAATCCGCCGCCGTCATTCGCTGGCGGTCGGTGGCGTGGATAGAGGTAAAACTGATTTCGTTCTTCGCTAGGACCACCGTCTTCAGGGTTAGGGTGGAACTCGAATCCCGTTCGCGGGTAGCGATATGGAACCCGAACTTCGCTCGCTGAATCCTGTTCAAATCGGGCGTACCGCAGATTGACATCGAGTGAGTCGCTTGTATAACGGAGTTGAGGTGCGATGTTGTAGTCGCCACGACCGCCTTGATCAGGTCCACTTATGTTTTCTTGATTGCCGTCAGATGACTGCCACTCACCCGTGACGCGCAGTGATAACGTATCGGACAATGGTTGATTCACGAAACCATTGAGGCGAAAACCGTTGAAAGATGCAACCTCCGCGAGTGCTCCGACGTCAAATGCCTCGGTCGACGGTCGCTTGTTGATGTAGTTGATCGCACCAGCGATCGCATTGCGACCATAGAGCGTTCCTTGTGGTCCCCGCAAGACCTCGACTCGTTCGATGTCGTAATGCGAACTTACGACGCCATAAGGTTCGTCGAAGTACAGATCATTGGAATATTGCGCTACCGCGACATCTCCACCGACACCACGGTAGAGTGAACCGATCCCTCGAATCGTCGCGGGACTGTCAAGTCCAAATTGCAATCCAGGTACTCGAACTTCCAAGTCCTTCAGATTCGTGATCTGGTACTTTTCTAGCGTTTCCGAATCGAAACTCGTAACGGAAATCGGCACCTCGAAAATTGACTGTTCCTGTCGTTCGGCAGTAACGGTCACTTCTTCCAATACGTAGTCGTCATCTGCTTCGTGTTCGTCGGCATACATGGGTAAATTCAAAGACGCAACCAGAATGGCAGAAGATACCGGAAGTAGATGTCCTGTGAATGTCGGTTTCAACTTTCTCGCCTCAATTTGTCATCATCGTGCACATTGATTCGTACGATTGGCACATCGTTTGGCAGAGCGATCGCCTGCCCAGTTTCGACAAGATTTTAATGTGGTTCGTCGACGACCAATCATCGACGACCGGCAGGCGACAGCCTATGGAAATCGCAGGCTCTAACTATGAAGCCCTTTATTTAAAGCGCTCAAGCTCTTGTGCATCTACGTATTCCTTGTATTGACCATTCAGCGATACGAGGTCTTCATGTGATCCCCGCTCAATGATCCTGCCTTCGTCGAGAAACAGAATGAGATCGGCGGACTGAATCGTAGAGAGGCGATGCGCGATGATAAAGACGATGCGTCCTTTCTTCGTAACATCAAGCGATCGAATTAACGCGTGTTCGGTTGCTGGATCCAAAGCTGCAGTTGGCTCATCGAGAATCAACACGGGAGCGTCGCAAAGTAATGCTCGAGCGATACTGAGCCTCTGTTTTTGACCGACGGAAAGATTGGCGCCGTTTGGACCTAGCATTGTCTCAAGACCATCAGGAAGGTCATTCAGAAAATCTGCAACTCCGCTCGTCAGAAGCGCGCGCTGAACAAGATCCTGGGAGGCATCGGGGTTTCCTAGAGTGACATTCTCACGTAGCGTTCGTGAAAACACGGTGTGTTCTTGAAATACGTGAACGATGTTCTGACGTATTTCGTCAACATTGAATTCATCGATTGAATGGCCGTTGATCTGAATCGAACCTTGACTAGGTCGTAGAAACCTCGGCAACATATACACCAAAGTAGTCTTTCCCGCGCCGGTCGGACCGACAATCGCGACCGTTTGCCCAGCGTGCACGTCAAAACTTACGTCGCGGAGCGTCGCACTGTCGTTGCTGTATGAAAACGCGACGTTCGTGAATGCGATGTCTTGGATTTGGTCCGGAAACGATTTACTACCAGATAGCGTGTCGTCCGTAGGTAAATCGACATAGAAAAACACCCGGCGAACACCGGCGACATTGTGCTGAAGGTCGATCCACAGTCGACCGAATGTGATCGATGTTCCTGCAATCGTCCCAAACAATGCCGCCATGACGACCATATCGCCGGGCAGTAGGGTCCCCAGAATGATTTGTTGAGATACGGCTAAGAACATCCAGAGCCACATAAACGCTAACGCGCCACCGGCGGTAACGACCTCGATTCCGATATTGACAAGTACCACGCGACGAAAGCGCTTAAACGATTCGGTACTCGCCTTAGCAAAGTTCTCGCGTTCACGTCCTTGTACGCCATGGCTCTGTACAGCTGCGACGTTGCTCATGTTTTCTTCAATTCGGTTAGTCGTCGCGGTTCCAGCGCCACGACTCGCCTGGCTAGCGCGTCGCGCGAATCGCGCGAGCGGGATGGTTAGGAGCAAAGTGAGAGGCATCGTCGCAAGTCCTAACCAAACCAGTTCAGGAATCGCATCTCCATAGCTATAGTCCATCAGCGCAAGCGACGTAAATGCTCCGAGTAGCGCGATAACAGGCATGAGTGTGATGTCAAAACACACTCCTTGGATCGCAGGTGCGTCATACATTGTTCGATAAATACTGTCGCCGATCCGCTGGTCGTCTAACGTCGTCATCGGGAGGCGAATAAGGCGAGAAAAGAGGTCAGTCCGATGGAAGTTGGTGACGCGCTGAACAAGCCGAATATTGCAGAGTAGGTCACCGAGTCCCCAAATGCCACCTGTCATCGACCATCCTGCGCTAATCATGTTTTCTGATTGGGTTGCAGTGTCTTCACCTTGAGCTAAAAATGCAAGCTGACCTTCGCCGCCACCCGCGCCCGCGCCGAACAGCGCGACAAGCAGCGTCAGCAACGCCAATGTCGCAATTAGTAACCCGAATGGGTCAAGGGTTGCGACTACGTCGACAAATGGTTGGATATAGGGTGGAAAACGTACCGCTGACTCGTCGAATGCCTTACCGAGAATGACGTGGTCCGTCAGTATTTTGAGTGGCCAAATCGCTACAAACACGGGTACGAAACTACCAACCATCAAGAAGAACTTGAGCAGGAACAACCAACGTGCTGGCCAAATGTATGACAGCGCGCGTCTAAGGATCACAAAGACATCGTGCGCTTGAATGTCTGTGCTCGTATCGATCCGATCGTCGAATCGATCGCTTTCGTTCGTTGTTTTAGCGTCCGACACTATCGCGGTTCTAGTTTTTTAAGGTCATGGCGTATCGGTAGCGTCGCCTGTAGTGGTGCGGGAAGGATACGAGCGAGGGAGTTGTTGCTTATAACATTTCCACAATCGAAATTACCTTTGAATTCTCAGTCGTGCCATCTTCGAAACCAGTCGCCGGTTTCACGTTCAAATCACGTGAATTCGATGAAGCATTTGAAGCTACAGTAGCGGAGTGTTCGATCGTTTCCAGGGAGGAAGCAGAGCACTTTGTTGTAAATGGTTTTGTCGTAGTAAAAGGGGCGTTTTCAAAAGACCATGCGTCGCATGTAGCTGAACAAGCGTGGCGCGAGTTGAAAACGGTCCATAGCGTTGATAAGAACGACCCGAGTACATGGGCGCGACGCGGTGCTGGACCCGGTCCAGCCGGGTACACGAGACTAAGAGGATCGGATAAACAACATCGGGTCAGGACGCTCGCGCCAAGGGCGTTTCAGGCACAGTTGGATCTTGTAGGCGGAGCTCATCGATTTCCATACAACGGCGATCAGCTCGAATGGGGCGAGGGAGTTGTGAGCAATCTCGGTATTCCAGATGATCCTCGCTGGCGACCGCCTGCGGCACGGCAACCGGGTTGGCATAAGGATGGATGGCATTTTCGTCATTTCTTAAATTCACCTGAACAAGCGTTGGTCACGGTTCCCTTGTATAGCGACATCCAACCAAAGAGCGGCGGGACGTATCTTGCGCTCGATTCGATAGGCCCCGTGGCACGTCTGTTGTTAGATTCTCCAGGTGGCATTCACCCGGATAGCGTTCAAGGAGGCGGTTATCTAATTCCTGGGCTCGCGGATCAATGTTCTGAATTTGGAGAATTGACCGGAGAGGCTGGCGATATGGTATTACTGCATCCATACATGTTGCATCGAGTGAGTATCAACCCGTCGACCCGACCTCGTTTCATCGCTAATATGGCGCCAGTACTTTCAGAACCGATGGATTTTGATCGCGAGCCAGACGATTGCTATTCTCTCGTTGAACTTGCGACATTGCACGCGCTAGGTCAATCGAGCTGCATATTCCAGCAAGAGCGACCTATAAAAGGATTCAAACCATTTCCGTTTCGCGATGAGAAAGAGAAGAGCGCTGAAGCCGAACACCTTCGTGACGAAATGCGAGCGTTCGCAAAGCGAGGGATCATCTCGCCTGAGTGGGCGCAAGATTGCGGCTACATGTCCAATCGCGAATTCGCTATACCAAATCGCGAATTCGGTCGTAGTCTGTCGCCTGGAGGTCTTTTTGAGTAACTCCTAACGTGCCTGAGACAAAGTTCGATCCGCTACAACCAGTAAGCGCTCCGGTCTCTTTTGAGACCAATATGCACTTCGCTAATGGACTGCATCGAGGATTTCGTGTGCCGAACCAATATTCTGCGAAAGATCCTGCTGTGTTAAAAACGACCGGTAAAACGCATCTTGTTACGGTACGGAACGCTCGATTGCTCGAACCTGCCCCGACCATCGAATCGCATGGGTTCCAACTGGTCCACGCACCATGTGACTTAGACCTAATGGACACAGTGGCTGTTAAAAACGAGTATTACGACCATTGTCGGAAGGTTGTGAAGCAGAGCACTGGTTGTTATGACGTTCGAGGCGGCGGTCATGAGTATCGAAATGGTTTCGGTGGGCAATCGGGAGAGCGAGGTGTCAAACCAACCCCAAACGGCAGTGGTGGCGGCTACGGTATGGGCATTCACTCCGACATGTGTGCCGCGGTCGAGGACGCGTTCGCGAAGATCGTGCCGGACGAAAGGCACTTCGAGAGTTTGAACATCTGGCGTAGTGTCAAGAAGGGAGAGCTGGTATTCACGGCACCACTAGGTGTTTGCGACATGAGATCCGTTGATCCCGCGGATATCGTATTTGGGGACGGAACAGCGACTGGCAATATCAAGCAGTACTACAAAGTGGTGGATCAGAGAGTTGTGTTTTCACCCCAGCAACGGTGGTACTACTTTCCGAATATGACGGAGGATGAAGTACTTATATTTCGTCAATATGACACCCGGGTCGAGGAACTTAACTTACGGACGGTTTTTCATAGTGCGGTCGTCGACCCAAACACGCCGGAAGAAGCGCCAATGCGCTACACGATTGAGGTTCGAATGCAAGCGGTGTTCGAAAAAGAAACTGATAAGCAAGCGCGAGTCGAGCGATTTAGGGCGCAGATTACAGATGTTTATCGCGACGGTACGAAGAGTAACTGGTGGCGTGGACCTATTGAAAACTACGTGCCACCTGCTGGGATCTGACTGGTGCTCTCGTAACGTATTTACGACCGTATGACGCTAGGTGTACGCGTTTCCGCGTCCACAAATGCCCGGTACCGGCTATTTTCACGACGAATTAGGTCTTCGGGCGCTCCAATCTCCTCTATGCTCCCATTTTCCAAGAAAACTACCTGATCGGCGTGTAGCGTTGTAGCAACTCGATGCGTGATTAGAAAAACGACCTTGTCGTGAGCCCACGTACGAATGTTCTTGAGCACGCTGGCCTCGGTTCTTACATCAAGAGAGGCGGTCGGTTCGTCGAGTATGAGAATCGGCGCGGCTTTAGCGATAGCACGTGCAATAGAGATCCGCTGTCTTTGTCCGGTCGAGAGTTTTGCGCCGCGTTCTCCTAACTCAGTATTCAAGCCATCGGGCAACTGAACTAGGTATTCGTCAACGCAGCTAATCCGCAACGCTTCATTGAGCGTTTCATCGGATACATCGTTTGCCGCAAAGCGAATGTTCTCCTCAATTGAAGTTGGAAAAAGGGCGTTTTCCTGCAAAACGATTGAGATTGCACTACGCAGAGAGTCTTGCGTTAGAGCGCGAACATCGTCTTTTCCAACATATATCGCGCCGTCTTCTACGTCATACAGACGAAGCAGTAGGTTCATCAAGGTAGATTTGCCTGCACCGGAACGACCCACGATTGCGGTTATCTCACCGGGATTAGCTATGAAACTAACGTTCTGGATAACGGGGGTGCTCGGCTCGTAGTGAAATGAAACCCGATCGAATTCGACCGAACTTGAACCTGCTGAGATCGGACGTGCGTCTAGCGCGTCGACGACCTCACGTTCCAGATGGAGAAGAAACATTGCACGCTGCAACCCTACGCCCATATCCTGTAATAGACTCCACGTGAAAGCCATGCCGACCAGCGACCCACTCGCGCCACCGATGTGCTCTCTCGCGGCTTGATATGCACCAAGATTCCAGACCGCGAAACTAACCACTGCGATCACACCATAACCCGCTGTAGTAGATCCGTCCCACACGAGTTGAACCATAAAGTAGTCTGCCAAGAGCGCAGCGATCGCGCCACAGAAGAAGACACCGAGATTGAGCAAAACCACGGTCTTGCGGAGCTCGTATGCACGGTCAAGAGCATGTCGAGACCGTGTGACGAAAGTGTTGAATGCGCCACGCTCCGCATTGAGCGCTTTCAGCAGCCGACTGCCTTGAATGCTTTCCTGGATGTGTGAGGTGAGCACACTATTGGCGATCCGAGAAACTCGACTACGTTGTCGCAGCGTTGGCGTCATCAACTTAGCAAGTAATACAGACGGGACCGCTGCTAGCGCGAATAGACCTGCAAGATAGAGATTGAACGCAGCGATTACGGTCATTACGAAGCAAAACGAACCGATGAGAATCACCGGCTGAATGAGACCGGTCTGAAGGACGGACACGACCATAGCACTGTCCTGATACACCCGATAGATTGCGTCACCTACCTGATGTTTGTGGTGGTAACGGAGCGACAACTGGATCGCGTTGTCCATCATGGCAACGCGCAAATGTTGATTCACGCGTTGGAGAATCCACGTTTGGTAATAACGCATCCCTTGATTGAGCAAAAAATGTGACACGACCAATGTTGCCAGTAGAATCAGGAAAATCGTGCGAAGGCGAAAGCGCGCCACTTCACTGAGTGTATCGACGTTTACGAAATTGGCATGGCTAAGGCCGAGAAGTGTTGCTTGGAATGCGTTGAGTGGTTCCCCGAGAAAGACCTTGTTAGTGAGTAGGTCTGCGCTGAACATTGCAATACCGGTATTCATAACCAGTACCAGAATAGTTAGCGCGAGAAATGTCACGAAGTGCCGCAGCTGAGGGAGCAAGTAATGGCGGCACTCCCAGAACGCGATGAGGATGGTTGATTGTTTAGCTGCTTCCGACGGGTCGCCACTCAAATCGCGATTTCCAACCAAGGTTTACGTTACCTTGTCAACTCGACTCGTTTGATTTCGTTACGTTCAGTGTTAGCGTGTCGTTGTGAAGTCTCGCTGAAACGACTGTCTCGCCGTATCGCAGAAATCTTGGACAAACGCCAGTTCCTTGTAATCACGTCGAATCGCTGCAAGCATTTTTGGAAAGACCCCTTTCTTGCCGAGACGCTTCGTAGTGACGTACCCGTCATCCTCGTATGTTCGCAAAACCCAATCTGGCAGGCAAGTAACGCCTCGTCCGCTTGCTACTCGTTGAATCATTAGCGAGGTAATTTCAGCCGTTCGCACCTTTTCGGGTTCGACGTTTGCTTCATTGAGGAACCAATTGAATACATCAAGTCTCGATCGTTCTACCGGATACGTAATTAGCGTTTCGTGCACCAAATCTTCGGCTAACACGTACTTTTTCTTTGTG
The DNA here is from genome assembly GCA_026707905.1 of Gammaproteobacteria bacterium. Classification (GTDB taxonomy): domain Bacteria; phylum Pseudomonadota; class Gammaproteobacteria; order Pseudomonadales; family Azotimanducaceae; genus Bin55. The sequence goes on from JAPOVY010000016.1 coordinate 23,031, forward strand.
AATCTGTGCTGATTAGAGACCGCCAAGCGCGATTCGTACCTAAATAACGGTATATACCTTAGACGTTGGTCTTCCATCCGATTGGAGGTAATGACGAGGTCAAGTTCCCCGCGAGCAAGCGCTGCTTGTGGTTGAAACCCAAAGCCTCCAGCGATATCCACGTCAACGTCTGGCCACGAGCGCTGGTATTGATCAAGCGTGGGAAGGAGCCAGTCATAACAGCTATGACACTCAATCGCGATGTGAAGTCGACCGCTATCGCCTTTTGCGAGTCGCACGACGTCAGCATTAGCTTCTTGAATTTTTGGCAGGATTTCGTCAGCCAATTCAAGCAGTCGATATCCAGCAGACGTAAACGAATACGGTTGTTGCCTTCGATAGACGAGCACACAACCAAAACGATCTTCAAGTTCCCTCAGTTGATGTGAAATAGCCGACGGCGTCACGAAGATCTTCTCCGCCGCGTCACTCAACCGATTCGTGTCTCGTAAGGCTTGAAGAGTCTGTAAGTGTTTGATATCAAATTTGAGCAAGTTGAATATCTCTCACTTCAAAGTTGTGGGATGTTGAATCTTATTCAAGTAGTCCACTTGCGTGGTTCGCGTGACACATGCATCGTGCGAGTCAGCGTTCTTCCGTGTCCGGAAAAACCCAGATCTCAATCGAGCGCGCAATCCGCGTTCCCATAATTCGCGCCTCAAACTCCTATTTCTAGCGGTGAATCGTGACCATACGAGGAATAAAAACACCATTCGTTGTCTTAGCGAGCTTAATGACGTTAGGCCTCGTGCTCATTCTGCATTCAGGCTGTGCTCAGCAAGCCGCGGTTGAACCTGAGCGAATCACTTCAGTAGAGGGGATTACGGAGTATCGTCTTGAAAACGGCTTGCGAGTCCTGTTATTCCCGGACCCAAGTAAAGAACAGATCACGGTGAACATTACGTACCTGGTCGGTTCCCTGCACGAAGGCTATGGTGAAACCGGGATGGCGCACCTGCTAGAGCATCTCGTTTTCAAAGGCACGCCTAACCATCCTGACATTCCAGCGGAACTAACGGAACGCGGCGCGTCGCCAAACGGCACGACATGGTATGACCGCACGAACTATTTCGAGACGTTTCCCGCGACGGAGGACAACTTGCGTTGGGCGTTGGATCTCGAGGCTGATCGGATGGTCAATTCGTTTATCGCCCAGGAAGATCTTGATTCCGAAATGTCAGTCGTACGTAACGAATGGGAACGGGGAGAGAACAGTCCTTTTAACGTACTTATCGATCGTGTGCTCGCAACGGCGTTCTTGTGGCACAACTATGGCAAGACAACGATAGGGGCGCGTGCGGACATCGAGAATGTGCCAATCGATCGGCTCAAAGACTTCTACAAAAAGTACTACCAACCTGATAACGCTGTTTTAGTAGTTGCCGGTAACTTCGAGACGGAAGTTGCGTTGGGCTTGATTTCGGAGTTGTTCGGACGGATTCCGAAGCCCGATAGAACCGGCGCGAATCAGCTCTATCCGACATACACAGCTGAACCAGCGCAGGACGGTGAGCGATCGGTTACGTTACGACGCGTAGGTGATACACAGAACATCGTTGCGTCCTATCACATACCTGCCGGTTCAGATCCGCGATTCGCTGCTGTCGATGTTCTTGCGCATGTGCTAAGTAATCAGCCGGCTGGACGACTCTATAAGAATCTTGTCGAAACAAAAATTGCGTCTAGCGTCGGCGCGTTCGCATTCCAGCTAAAGCAGCCCGGCGTACTACTCGCGTATGCGGAGGTTCGAAAGGATGGTGATTTGAAAGTGGCAGAAGACGCGTTATTCTCAACGTTAGAGGAACTGAAACAAGAAAAACCGCCGACTGAAGAGGAAGTAAATCGAGCGAAGAACGAGTACCTTACGAGTATTGAGTTGACGTTTAACGACACTCGCAGCATTGCGCTTCAATTAAGCGAATGGGCTGCAATGGGAGATTGGCGCCTTTTGTTCCTGCATCGAGACAATCTAGAAAACGTCACAGCTGCGGACGTGCAGGTCGCGGCGAATGCGTTTCTGCTTGAATCGAATCGGACGATTGGCCGGTTTTACCCGACGGAGGAAACACCGCCACGTGCTGTGATTCCGGCGGCGCCAACTGTGGCGGATCTTGTCGACGGGTATGTCGGACGTGAAGCAGTCTCGATGGGCGAGAGTTTCGACCCCTCCCCAGAGAATATCCAAGCTCGCTCCACTGCAGAAACGCTCTCGAATGGGGTAAAGGTCGCGTTCCTTCCCAAGGAGACACGCGGCGACACTGTGACCATCAGTATGAATTTCCCGTTTGGAACGGCTGAATCCCTAATGAACCAACACCACAACGCGACATTGGTTCATGCCATGTTAATGCGAGGTACGCAACATCGAACACGTCAAGAGATTCAAGATGAACTTGATAGGTTGAAGGCGCGTCTTTCGATCGGCGGATTGAATTGGAACGTGGCTGTAACAGCCTCGACTGTAAGAGAACAGTTGCCTGATGTAATCAGGCTAGTAGTTGAGATCCTCCGAGAACCAGCGTTCGATGAGACGGAGTTCAATCTGCTGATTGAAGAAACGCTTGCGTCCATCGAAGCGAGTATGAGCGAGCCAGGTTACCGCGCCACCGAAGCGTATCAACGATATTTGGTCAGCGCTGTGGCGAAGGGGCATCCTTTCTATTACTACAGTGCAGAAGAAGATATCGAGAGTCTATCGAGTATCACAGTTGAAGACGTCGCGGCGTTTTGGCGTACGTTCTACAACCCAGTCAACGGCGCAATCTCAATCGTTGGCGATTTTGACGCTCCAGAGACATTAGCTTTGCTTGAAGAAACGTTAGGCGATTGGGAAGCCTCATCCGAATACGAACATATCGCGTACGAGCACTATGTTCAAGACGCAGTGTCGCTTGATATCGAGACGCCGGACAAACGAAACGCGGCTATGTATGCGGTTCTGAATATGGGCGTGCATCCATCTCATGAGGACTATCCGGCATTCAGGATTGGTATGGAGATTCTCGGAGGAGGTTTCTTGAGTTCACGTTTGGCCACACGTATTCGTCAGAAAGATGGCTATTCCTATGGGGTCGGTGGTCAATTACGCGTCCTGGAACCAGATCCAACCTCCGTGTTTCTCGCCTATGCGATTTTTGCTCCGGAGAATAGGGATTTAGTAGTAAGCGCATTTCGGGAAGAAGTCGAGCTGTTGCTGAACGAGGGTGTTTCGGAAGAAGAATTAGCAGCCGCGATCAAAGGCTATCTGGACTATCAACAGAACCAGCGTGCTAATGACTCGAACGTGGCGTATCAACTACAGGCTAATTTGCGATGGGGTCGGACCATGGAATTCACGGAGAAGATCGAGGCAGCCATCGCTGAGTTGACGCCCGAAATGGTTCAAGAAGCGATGAGACGACATTTACTACCGGAACGTATCGCTATCTTCAGAGCCGGCGATTTCGCTAATAATCCAACGGCTAGCGAAATCTAACTCGTGTTGAACAGCACAAATCGTTCGTAATGTCAGTACGGTGTGGGTAAGCAAAGCATGTTAAGGCGGCAAAACCATGGCGAAAAATGATTTGTTTGTGGCCATCAAAAATACCGTAGTCCGTATTAGAAAAACGGACGGTACAGAAGTGTGGCGAACTAATCTCCCACGCCGAACATCGCAATTAGTTACGCTCGCGGTCGAGCCTGACGGGCTATATGCGAGTTCCGGTGGTGAGTTGTATCGACTTGATCCCGATACGGGATCGATCTTGTGGACCAACGAGTTGCCAAAACTTGGTCGCGGTACCGTGTTGATTGCCGCTACACCCGATACGAGCGAGAATTGATGAATTCCGATTCGGTGCTCATCGTTGGAATAAAGGGTCACGTCGTATGTGTGCGAAAGTCCGACGGCGTGGAACTGTGGCGTACGCATGTTCGAGGATCGGATACGACCAGCATCGTCCGGGACGAGGACACTGTGTTTGCGGCGACGAAAGGACACGTATACGCGCTGAACATTAGCGATGGTGCGATCCGTTGGGTGAACGATTTACCACGACTCGGCTACGGGGCATGCACGATGGGAAGTCCGAATCAAGGTGCGCTCGCGGCGCTACAGATCATCGCACAACAACAAGCGGCGATGCTAGCCGCAATTGCGGCTAGTTCGGGTGCTGCTGCGGCCGCTTCTAGCTAGTTACGCGATCACTACGCATTGATCGCACCCGTTTGGAACAACGGCCGACGTTAATGTCGGCCGTTCAACGATATCCTCGACTTGCATAACTTAACCAAGGTTCTGTAGCACCTAGTGAAAAACCTGAGAGGGTCTGTCGTTTAAAACTCTCACGAACTTCGGTGTACCGGTCAAGTGTCGTAACCCGGTCCCACGCCTCGAGCCAAGGCTTCGGATCGTATCCCACGTGTTGGTACGCGAATTCACCATCTTCTAACAAACCATAGCACGCGAGAACACGCCCGCATCGATTTTGACCGATGCTACCAGGATTGATAAATCGCTGATCGTTGATTGAACGACTGAACTGAACGTGAGAGTGGCCAAAGAGAACATCCGATTGCTTGTTTCCGTACCTGAACGCGTCGAAATAGCGATCGGGACTATCGGGTAGGACATGGCGTACCTCGTCGTTCTCGTCACCGTGAGCGAGTACGTAGGTGTTCCCATCGAGTTCATATTCGCCTGGTGAACTGAACGTCCTTAAGAACTGATAGTCAGCATCTTGCAGTTCGTCATATATCCATTCCATGAGAGCTTTGTAGCTATCAGGCCATTTGGCGATCGAATTCGGATCCAATGCGGTGTATTCGTGATTGCCACGTATGAATACGCCATTCAACGAATTAAGTAATTCGATCGTCTCCTTCGGTTCTGGACCTGGCGATACTGCGTCGCCTAAGAACACAACTGAATCGAAGTCGCGTTCTTTCTGCAATACGGCTTCAAGTGCGGTCGCGTTGCCGTGTATATCGGCAAACACGAGGATTTTCATGTAAGGTCCGTTTTAAGCGTTAAAAACTTGGTTTCGTTGTTTGATTCATTGTCGAGATTGCGCCAAATCGATGATCTCAATGAACGCTAGTTTCGATAAATACGTGCGCAATTGTCACTTTTCGGGCTACCTAAAATCGCTCCTCGCACGAGCGATCTCTTTCACTCACTACTTGAGGTAAATCGTTGTCAGTATTCATCGAACCTTTCCGAACGTCAAATGATGATCTAGAACTCCTTGGCGGGAAAGGTCGGTCACTGACACATCTCGTTAACAACGGATTTCAGGTTCCGACGGGATTCCATGTCACGACGCAAGCATATCGTGATTTTGTATCCGAAAACGCGTTGCAGTTGCGAATATTGGCATGTGCGAAACCAACACTCGTCAATGGTCAGGCGTCGTTTGAGCAGGCGTCTAGTGAGATTAAGGACTTATTCGAGAGTGCCACGATCTCATCGGAACTAGTACAGGCGATCGGCTCTGCGTACGTCGGCTTTGAGCAAGACGCGCCAGCCGTTGCGGTACGTTCTTCTGCGAACGCAGAGGATCTGCCTAACCTTTCATTTGCCGGCCAACAGGAGACCTATCTGAATATTCGGGGCTCCGGGGAGGTCGTGGCAGCGGTGAAGAAATGCTGGGCTTCTCTATGGACACCGCAGGCGCTGAACTATCGGTATCAAAACGGCATCGCGCAAGAATCGGTGGCGATGTCAGTAGTCGTGCAGCAGCTAATCCCCGCGGATGTCGCTGGCATTCTGTTTACTGCGAACCCCGCGACGGGTGAGCGATCCGAAATGGTCATAAACGCGAGCTATGGATTAGGTGAAGCCGTCGTGAGCGGTCAGATCACGCCTGACACTTTCATCGTCAGTCGTACGGATGGTGCCTTAAAGGAATCGATGATTGGTACAAAGGAGTTCCAAATCGACGCGGCCGATGGTCAAGGCACCTCAAACCGTGATGTATCGAGCGATCTTCAGACAAGATCAGTACTCACAGATAAGCAAGTACAAGAGCTTTGGCAGATTGCAGAGAAGGTCGTCAACGTATATGACGACGTTCCTCAAGACATTGAGTGGGCGATATGTGACGGTAAGATCCATCTGCTTCAGTCCCGTCCGATCACAAATCTTCCGGTCCAGCCCGTCGACATCGAATGGAAGGTACCGGCGCCGGCGATGTACGTTTCGCGACGACAGATCGTTGAGAACATGCCTGATCCGATCAGTCCGCTATTTGAGGAACTGTACTTAACCGAAGGATTGGAATCTACTCGGAAAGGTAAGAGTCTGATGATCGGCGGCGGTCCTATGTTCATCGCGGTGAACGGCTACGCATACCAACGCTTTGACTTTCCGATGGTTCATGATCAAGCGAGGGAGAAGGGTTTGTTACCGGTTGACGACGCGGAAATCGACGCCGCAGAACTAGCAGCGCAGGAACGGCAAGCTTCTACACAACAAGAAGGAAAAGCCGGGCAGAAGAAGCAGTCTGAAATTGATCGCATGATGAAGGAAGCACGGGAACGGGATCTCGCGGTTCGTGAGCGCGATATCGAGTTGTTTAGGGAAGACTTGTCTTCGACAGATTTAGACGCATTTGATACTTGGCGTGCTAACGAATCGTCTGAAGGCTTAGCCCTTCGGATCACGATGCCCGAAAGTAAGAACCCGACGTATGTTGCCTTTAACAACAGTGAATGGAACGATCGTCAATTGGGCGAGTGGTTTAAAGTAACCAGACCTCGTCTACAAGGTATTCGAGAGAAGTGGTCAAAGATCGATCCGAAGGCAGCTTCGGACGAGAAATTACTAGACGGCGTCTGTGAGATGGGCATCGAAGAAGGATATTACTGGTCTAGCAATTCCAGCCATTCCTTCGGCGTTGCGAAATCGACCGACGATCAGTTACAGTGCTTCTTACGAGAAACACTTCCAGATCAGCACTTCATAAGCGGTCAGTTCCTTTCAGGCATTGAATCCAAGACGATGCAAGCGAATGCAGCGTTATTTGAAATCGCCGAGGAAGTACGCCGTAGCGAGGATCTATCAGTCTTCGTCCAGGTCACGCCTGTTCGATTCTTGCGTGTCAGACTACGGGAACGCAACGATGCCACTAAGGTAAACGAACTGATCGATGCCTACCTCGCGACATACGGTCATCAGGGGTACAGTATGGACTTCTTCGAACCAACTCAGGTGGAAGATCCTGCGGCCATGATGACGACCTTAAAAGCGATGGTCGCCGACCGAGAGTATCACCCACGTAATCAGGAGTTACGCACAAAGTCGATTCGTGAAGAGAAATTCGCCGAGATTAGTGATCTTCTTGAAGGGCTGGAATATTGGCAATTCCGGTTTCGTTTGTGGCTGGCTCGTAAGTACCACTATATTCGTGAAGAAGTGGCTTTTATGTTCGGATTCACATGGGGCGTTTTGCGACCAATGGCGCATGAACTGGGGTCTCGTCTTGCGTCGGTAGGAACCCTTCGAGAGCCGAGTCACGTCTATTTCTTAAATACGACTGAATTGCGCCAAGCAATCGAGCGAAAAGCGAACGGTGTCGGCGTTCCAGAGCTTGCCGACCTTGCGGCTGAGCGTAGGGAACTTCGCGAAGCGCGAAAACGGCACCACCCACCTGGGACGCTTCCTGTGGAAGCAAGTCAAATCGACGGCATTGCCTTCAAGGAAACGCAAATCAAGAATGAAGCTGATTCTGCCATGATGCGTGGTTTTCCCGTCAGTCCTGGTCGAGTAACAGCACCTGCATCAGTTGTGACCGGCGCAGCAGAATTTGAAAAAATGACCCCTGGGTCAATTTTGGTGAGTCCTTTAACGACGCCTGCCTGGACGCAACTATTCGCCCACGCAGTAGGGCTGGTAACGGATGTTGGGAGTATCTTGGCACACGGTTCCATCGTTGCACGGGAATACGGTATTCCTGCGGTGCTTGGTGTCGGCGACGGCACGAAACGCATCAAACACGGTCAGATGATCAGCATTGATGGTGACCAAGGAACTGTTGAGATCCACGACGAATAGAGATCTAAGCAGGCTAGAGGATAACGCTCTTTAGCACGGCGAATTAATCGGCGCCTGTAGTCAGGTCGTTACGCTCTGCAGCTCCACGTATTCTCGATATGAGCTAGTTGGGCGTGCTATCAGCTCGTCGTGCGTACCGATTTCCTGGATCCTGCCGTCCTCAATAAATACGATTTGATCGGCTTGTCGAATCGTGGACAGTCGATGTGCGATGACAATGACCAATCTGTTCTCGGCGGCGCGGCGAAGTGAATTGAGTAGTGTCTGTTCGGTTTGAGGATCCAGTGCTGCAGTCGGTTCATCGAGGATCAGCACTTGCGACTCTCGAATCAAGCCTCTAGCGATCGACAAGCGCTGCTGCTGCCCAACGGACAACGTGTCCCCACCACGGCCTAATCGGGTATCTATGCCATTTGGCAGTTCACTGACGAACTCCATACAACCTGCGGTTTCAAGTGCTTGGACGATCTGAGCGTCAGTAGCCTTTGGATTGGCAAGAAGCAGATTGTGTCGTATCGTCGCTGACAAAAACGTATGTTCTTGCAGTACGTACGACACCTGACGTCGTATGCTCACTACATCGAATTCGAGAGCGTCGCGTCCATCGATCAATACTCGACCATCGCTAGGCTGCAATATTGACGGGATTAGGTACGCGAGCGTCGTTTTGCCCGAACCAGTTGGTCCGACGATCGCCACGACGTCGCCGAATTTAAAAAAAAGATCAATATCGACAAGCGCTTGCGTGCCGTTGGGGTACGTATAGCAGACGCGTTCAAAGGTGATTCCTCTTTCGATTGCGGCGCATTCTTCACCACCAAAGTAATCTTCCTCAGATTCGTAGTCCATGAAGAAAAACACGCGCCGAACAGCCGCGATGACGTCTTGGATTTTGATCCAATACGCGCCAAGGTACGCCGCTGGCATAGCGATGCTGTAGAAGACACCGATGAGCACGGCATAGTCGCCCGGTGACATGATGCCTTCAATGATGCGGTCGCTCACCAAAATTAACACGTAGATGCCAGCAAGTCCAGACACAGCGGCGAAGATACACGAGCACGCGATTACGACGGCAATGTAATACCGTTCGCGCAAAAACGACTGTTCACTGCGAGCTGCAAATCGAGTTGATTGTTCGCCAGTTGCACCAAGACTTTGGACGGCCGCAACGTTTGACACGGATTCCTCGATCGCATTCGTGGTTGCGGATCCTGCAGCTCGTTTGTTTTGGCTGGTGCGACGCACTCCGCCTGAGAACGGAAACGTGATGATGAATGCTGCGGGAACGGTTGCCCATGCAATCCAAATAAGCTCGGGAGAAACGTCGCCGTATGAGTACTGAAGCACGTAGAGACTGATTCCAGCGTTCAACATCATCAAAAACGGCACGATCGTCAGCTGAAAAAACAGGTCTGGCGCCATCGGTACGTCATACATGACACGGTAAATGCTGTCGCCGATTCGCTGATCATCCAAAACGGACATTGGCATGCGACTCAACCGCTCGAAAAGGCGCGTGCGTAGCCTGTTCGCCAATCGTTGCGTAAGGCGAACGCCGACCATAAATGCCGCCAGACCCCACAGCCCGCTCCCGCTGGAATAAGAGGCGCTAATCTGGTTTTCAGCCTGCGTGGCAGCATCCTGTCCAGCATGGAGACCTGCGCCGAGTCCATAGGTTCTCATGCCTAAGAAGATCATGCCTACGATGGAGATCATCGTGATTGAGAACATGATCTGCAGCGGATCCTGGTCCTGCACGAGGTTTAGGACAGGTTGCATAAACGGCGGAAACTCGATCTCCGTCGTGTTGAAAGGTCGTTGCTGAATGACGTTGTCGATGACGATCTTACCGAGCCACGGAAGATACAAACCCGGAATGATGAGTCCCATCTCAAGGACGACTTTTGCGCTGAATAACCTCTTTTCGGCAGTGATTTGGCGTAGCGACCGACCAATGATCTGTAATGCTTCCCACGTGGTCAGATCGGATTGCGTGTCAATACGATCGTCGAATTGGTTTTTACCAATGACCTCTTGAAAAATGTTAGAACGCGTCTTAGTGGTGGTATCCGGCTGAATCGAGTCCGTCATGTCGATTTTTGACCACTAATCTCTGGTATCAACCGAATCTCGAGTGAGCTCCGACTGCGCAAACGCCGAGAAACGCCCGCCCGTTCGCTCGCTCAGCTCCTTATAGGTGCCCGTTTCGACGATTCGTCCGTTCTCTAGCACAGCTATCTGATCCGCGTTCTGAATAGTGGACAATCGATGCGTGATCAGCAAGATGACCTTGTCCGTCCCCCATGCAGCGAGGTTTGACAAAACACGTTGTTCGTTTCGGGCGTCTAGCGATGCTGTTGGTTCGTCAAGAATGAGTATGGGCGTATTACGAACAACGGCGCGAGCGATCGAAATCCGTTGGCGTTGTCCCGCTGACAACTTGCCCCCACGTTCGCCGAGTTCCGTGTCGTAGCCTTTCTCTAACGCTCGGATGAATGAATCTGCATTGGCGATTTCCGCCGCGCGTTTGATGTCGGTGCGGTCTACGCGACCGGCGCCGAATGCTATGTTGTTGGCGACGGTTTCGTTGAACAAGACGTTTTTCTGAAGCGCGATCGCGCAGTTTTGACGCACGTCAGCGATTCGCAAGTCGCGTAAATCGATGCCATTAATAGAAACTTCACCTTCATCCGGGTCAAAGAGGCGGAGGAGCAATGACATCATCGTTGACTTCCCAGACCCGGTCGCGCCTACGATCGCTGTCACCGTGCCAGCTTCTGCCGTTAAAGAAAGATTGGTGAGTACCGAGCTGGTCTCAGCTTCGTAAGCGAAGGACACGTTGTTCCACGAAATTGACTTAATCGGTTGCGGATACGCATCGGGGTTTGAAGATTCGGTCACTTCGAGTGGGGTGTCTAGTAACTCGAATGCCCGTCGAAGCGCGATGAAGAGGTCCTGCAAGCGCATCCAGATCCCCAACAGGTATCGGGCGCTACCTGCCAATCCCTCAAGTCGACCTCGCGCGATCTCGAATGCCGCTAGGTTCCAAATCGCGAATCCGATCAAAGCAGCAACAGCGGCGCCGAGAAAGGTCTGCCGTTCCTCGATGACCCAATACGCAAGAACGTATTCCGTGCCGATCACGAGGATACCGCCGATGAACGCGATCGCTAACGTCAAGAGAACCATGTCGAGACGCAAGTGATATGCAGCGTCGAGCGCTCGCTTGGAATCCTCCTCGAACTGTTCGTGGATTTGCGGCTCCGAACCATTCACCTTGAGTACTTTGACCGCAGTAAACGACTCTTGGATGTGGGACGTGAGATTGCTATTCGCGACGCGGTTTGCGAGTGCTCGTCGTTGAATGCGTCGAGTGGACTTTACTAACAGCAGCACGAACGGCACTGCTGCGATCATGGCAAAACCTGCGATAAGGGGATCGAAAAAAATGACGACAGCGAATGCGGTTAGTAGACCGAATGCCGTGAACATAGGCGAAATGATGGCGCCTTCGATGACGTTTACGATCATGGCGCTGTCTTGATAGACGCGGAAAATCGCGTCGCCTACGCGGGCTTGGTCGTGGTATCTAAGGGATAGCGACTCGGCACGCTCCATCATCGCGACACGAAGATTCTGATTAACGCTTTGCCAGATCCAGGTTGCGTAATACCAACTACCATACCCAATAAGTGTGCCAATAACTCCTCCGACGATGCCCCAAAGGATGAGTCGGTTTCGTACCGTTCGACGTTGTTCATCGCTTAACTGCTCATCCGGAGTCAATTCGATAGATTCAACGTCGTTTGATTTTCCCCCGTCGCCTTTATTGTTGTCTTGCGATTCGCCTAGCTGTTGCGGGTCTTCGGTGACGTACTCGTTGTCCACGAACAGTACGGTCGCCTGGAGTGGTTGGAGTTTTTCGCCGATGAGTACCTTATTGGGGAGTAAGTCTGCCCCGACAAAAAGCCCCGCCATGCCCGTCAGCATTCCAGCACCGGCGAGTGCGAGCAAAACTATTAAGTGTTTTAGTAATGGTCGCATGTATGGCCACGTCCGCAACGCAAGCTTCAACATCGTTAGCAGCGGAAGATTGGGCGGATCTGGATCGCTCGTTTCGAGCGAATAACCGTCTAGTAGAGGTAGTTCTTTCAAGTTTGTTGGTCTTAGATTTCGAAGCCACGATATCCATTGAGTCGATGAAATGCGAACTTCGAAAAGTAATTACATCAGAAGTAGCTTCGCCCGAGTCGCTAAGTGACGTATCTTTGGCTGGAGCGTGTTTCGTTGACCATAATCAATCGGAGCAAATTAATAGAAGGAAGTCGTATGTCGGAAATAATTGTGGCGGAATTGAAGCCAGTAGGTGAATTCGGTTCTAAAGCATGGTGTGAAGCGTGCGCGGCATACGGCGTGAAGCTCTTGGAAGAAGGTGAACTTCCAAGGGATATCGCATGGGGATTTAGTGAAATTTACACGCACCCGCCAGCTCGTCTACTTTCTGACGACCGTAAGTTGTCTGGTTACTACATCATGGTCAAGGATGGCGTGATTAGTGGGGGCGATGGCGCTTCGGTGGAGTGCCGTGCGCTGCCGGGCTTTCATGTCGAACTCCAGTGGGCTGCCATCTGCAATCAATCGGGATCTAAATACGGCCGCGAAGGTCAGCGACAACGATCTCTCGAAGAACAAGAAATGTACAAGGCGATTGAAGAGTATGTAGGTCGATCGAATCCGCTGGAGTTCAAACCTAGGGAGAGGGCAGTTTGGCCGCCTGAGATCGGAGCTGCGCTAGGTAAAGGCAGCGAAGAAGGCGGCGGCTTGCATAACATCGCTGCCGCGTTGCAGGCGCCGTCACCGGAGTTCGCTGAATTCCCGACGACAGAGTTAGGAGTTCCAGTATTTGGGTCGATGAGCGAGGCGCAAAAACAGACATTTTTAAAGATGCTGGCAGTGAAGACTTAAGCCAGCTACACGCTGGTTTTGATGCGACGCTGAACGCGCAACGTTCAATATCGAGGTACGACGCACCTCACTGATTAAGCGCGTTTGTGTCGTAGAAAGAACCTTCTAAATATGCACCGATGTATTTCATCATTGCGACATTCGTTCGGATCGAATGTAGCACGTCCGTCTATCCAAATCGAATAGTGGTTCAGTGAACGTATTAGTGCACTACATCGCTCATCCAAATCGTTCTAAATGATAATACGTATCATTTACATTTAAATTATCGTGTAAATGAGTTCATATGGAACCTGAACGATACAGAAGAATTGCGTGTGTGTTTCGTCTTCGATCCTTCCGTTCGTGCATGAGCGTAAGAGTGCCTAAACTGACGAATATCTTGGTCTGTGTACTAAGTCTTGGTTCGGTCGAAGTCGCAGCGGAACCTGAGCAAGTGGGCGATGAGCCACGTTTGGAAACGGTGACCATCGTCGCGAGCGATACCGAGCAATTCGAACGCCTTCCTGGTGCAGCAACGGTTATCGATCGAGTTGAACTCGAACGGTTTGAATACGCTGACGTGCAGAGAGCGCTTCGCTTAGCACCAGGGATCGCGCTTCAGGTAGAAGACGGTTTTGGTCTGCGACCAAACATCAGCATTCGAGGCGTCGCCAGTGAACGTAGCGGTCGCATTACGTTGCTTGAAGATAACGTACTCATCGCACCGGCGCCGTATTCGGCTCCTTCCGCGTATTACTTCCCAACAGCTGGGCGGATGCACAGCATCGAGGTGTTAAAAGGACCGTCCGCGATCTCTCAGGGCCCATACACCATCGGCGGCACATTGAATCTCGTATCGACGCCGATTCCAACAGCCGCGCAAGGTCACTTAAAAACGCATCTGGGAGATCATGACTCGAAGCGTCTTCATGCGTGGCAGAGCTTTACTTACGGTGACAGAATGCATGGTCTGTTAGAAACTCATCAGTGGTTTTCCGACGGATATCAATCCATCGACCGATCCGACCGCGATTCAGGCTTGGACGTTAGAGACTACACGGCGAAACTACGATTCGAGTTCACACCTACCCAAACACTCGAGCTCAAGTTTCAATTCGCCGATCAAATTTCCGAGCAGAGTTATCTCGGTTTGACCGATCATGACTTTGTCGCGAACCCGTATCGAAGGTACGGAATATCAGAACTGGATGAAATCACGACATCGCACCAGCAAGGTATCGTCACATATGCACTTGACCTAACCGAAGCCACTCAACTTCGCGTTTCTGCGTATCGAAACGATCACGAGCGGACGTGGTTTAAAACAGAAGGGATCGATTTCGACGGTAGCCTAAGCGCAGAGACTTTGAGTCGCACATCGTGGTCCAGCGTAATCCAAGCGGTGAATTTGGGTCGCGGTATTGGCGATGCGCCCTGGTCCGAATTGAATGGAATTCTTCAAGGCGCGATCGATACGATGCCGGGCAGCATTCAATTAAGAGCGAATGCGAGAGAGTATTTCTCTCAAGGCATCCAAACGTGGATGGCTCACAAAACAGAGTTCGGCTCCGCAAGTCACCGAGTTGAGATTAGTCTACGAGTCCATGCTGACGAGGAAGACCGACTACAACGGAACAGCTCATACCATCAGGAAGACGGCGAGTTACTGCTGGACGACTATGGCCAGCTAGGTAACGCCGGAAATCGAATCCAAGATGCGCAAGCCATAGCCTTTTACGTTAAGGACACTATCGAAATCGGCAACCTTACGTTGACTCCAGGTCTACGTTACGAGAACATTGACCAAAAGCGCACACGTTTCGAGATTCGAAATGGGCGAACGACCGATCCTTCTTCCCGCGCGGCGACTAATCTTAGGAGTATGCGAGAGAACCAAACTACGGTTGTTTCGCCTGGTTTCGGACTGAGTTACAGGACGAGCGATCGCACATTGTTGCATTTTGGCGCGCACAAAGGATTCACGGCGCCAAGTAATGCGCCTGATGTGAAGGAAGAGTCTGCTTGGATCTTCGAGACAGGTATTCGTTACGTTCATGAATCCGCACCGTTGACGGCAGACATCGTGGGATTTCTTACTGACTACGACAATCTACTTGGTGAATGCACCGCATCTTCTGGTACCGATTGTGAGATCGGTCGGGCATTCAACGGTGATGCTGCCACAGTGGCTGGGATTGAAGCGCGAGTTACGACTGATCTCGCACCGCAACGGGGATTTTCGCTCCCGATCAGTCTGAACCTCACGATGTTCGATGGTCAATTCGATACTGATGTTGCCGATACGGACTTCTTCGGTGATGTGAAAAAAGGCGACCCAATTCCGTACTTGCCCGAATCGCAACTTCATCTTATCGCTGGGTTCGTAAAGCTGCCGTTTGAAGGTTACCTCAGCTTAACTCGTGTCGGTGATGTGTGTGTTCGTTCATCTTGTGGCAACTTCGAAAAAGTCGACAGCTCGATTACCGTGGACATGGCCGGAAACTACTCGCTCAATGATTCGCTCACTTTCTTTGCACGCGTTGAGAATTTGCTAAGTGAAGATGCCATCGCATCGCGCCATCCCTACGGTGCGCGCCCGAATAAAGCGAGAACGGTCTCTGTAGGCATGTCGTTGGGATGGTGAAAGTCCTGCAATTTACTTGCGAGCCGTCAATCAATGGATGGGTCTGTCCCAACGGATGGAGTACTATCTGCTGAGGTAACTGGGTTAGAAATCAATCAACACGCAACTAACCGTCAGATTGATGTGAACTGGTGAACAGACCACTCGATGCTCTATGGTCCACCACACAGACGATAAGCGCTTGAAACCCATTACGGTACTGGGGAACTACGCACATGACCGGTATCGTGGCGTCCGGATGCCCGCGTCTGAATCCGTGACCAATCGTCTTGAGCGTCGAACGATGTATTACCGTCGCTCGGTAGATGTCTACAACGCGCGCGAGCTTGAGCCTAAACCGACGGTTTCATCACACGGATTCACACTAGTGAAGCACGAAACGCAGTGTGCCGACATGTCGGATCAAGAAATGGTGAAGTCGGTGCTTTACGGTGAGTATGCGCGTTTATTACAAGTCTTGACGGGATGTAGTCAGGTCAAAGTGACACAGCACCAATACAGGAACGGGTATGGTGGACTGCCGGTTGGTCATCCTCGTGCTGCACGAGCGACGCCGAATGGAAGTGAAGGGATCTATGGGGGTATCCACTCAGATGTTACGCCATATTCAGAACCAGGGTGGGATCCGCTGGTTGAGGAACGACATTTTCAAGTTTTTAACATCTGGCAGAGCTCGAATCCGAATCGACCAATTCAAGTCATGCCATTGTCGTTATGCGCCATGGATAGCGTTGATCCAATTGACATGATCTACGCGGATTCTTGGAACCAGACCAAGAATCCCAGCAAGCTAGTGAGCTATCGGTTGACCTTTAACGAGACGCAACGCTGGTACTACTATCCAGATATGCAGCCGGACGAGCTATTGATTTTTAAACAGTACGATAGCATGGAGGGTGCACCGAATCGCCGTTGTGTGTACCACGGCGCGATCGAATTACCTGACACCCCCGATGATGCCCCTTTGCGAGAAACTATCGAAGTTCGATTACTTGCGCTTTATGGGAAAGAATCGAACAAAGCTAAACGAGTGCGTCAGTTTCAGGCACAGATTCCGTCGAAGCTACCAGATGGCTCAGAATCAGGGTGGGTTGTTAGATATCCGTGATCAACTGAGAAACGATTCAGCGAGAACGAAGACCACTAACGGGAAGATGATCACAAAAGCGATTGCCATGTAACACAGAACATTGAGTACTTCATTCTGTACCGGTTCTTCGTTCAGCTTCAGTCGTGGTCCGACAATCAACCATATCAGCGCGCCGATTACCACGGACGCTGCGACACTCAAGATCAAGGCTGCCATAAAACGTGATTATGGTCGCATCGAAAATTTCACTGGTCCTTTAAGTTCGTCGAGCTGTGGTTGAATCCAGTCGATCCATTGACACAAGGTAGGACGTGTCTCGCGGGGATCAATCAACTCGTGGACTCCAAAAGACTCTGCACGTGGGAAAGGTGACCTCGCGGCGCGGAGACGTTCCTCAATTTCGGTTCGTTTCGCTACTGGGTCATCGGCAGCTTCGATTTCACGATGAAATGCAACGGCGACGCCGCCTTCGAGGGGTAGTGCGCCAGATTCGACTGATGGCCACGCCAGCACATACGCATTCGGGGCGTAGTGTGCGGCGGTCGCGACACCAAACCCCTTATGCACTTGGATGGCGCACCATGGAATAGTTGCCTGTGCGGCGGCTGCCACAGCCGCCATACCGTAACGGATTGTGCCTTTCTTCTCTGCCTCTGGACCGATCATGAAACCGGGTTGGTCGATGAAATTGACCACAGGAATGTGAAACGTGTCGCACAGTTCAACGAATCGACGATATTTTTGTGCTGCTTCCGCAGTCATCGCTCCCGCGTACACACGATTGTTGTTTGCGAGAATCCCGACTGGTTGTCCATCGATTCGAGCGAGTCCGACGATCTGGCTACGACCGAAATCCTTGCTCATTTCGAAGAACGAGTCGAGATCAACGATCATTTCGATAACCTCACGCATGTTGAACACGCTGCGTGAGTCGCGTGGTACCACGTCGAGTAAGTCATTCTCCATGCGTTCACTACTGTCGTCGCATGGATAACGGGGAGTCCGTTGATAGACGCTACTTGGTAAATAACTGAGGAAGCGACGAGACTGCATCAATGCTTCCGTTTCGTTTGCAGCCACATTGTCAACGACGCCGCTTTTCGCGTGGATTTGAGCGCCCCCCAACTCGTCCTTCGTCATGTCGACACCCAATGCGCGTTCCACGACTTTAGGACCGGCGACTAGGATTTGCGCGGTATCCGCCGACATGACCGAAAAATGGGATGCAGCCATTCGGCCAGCTGGAAAACCCGCGACCGCACCGCCAGCCATCGAAACGACGGGTACTTCCCCCATCGCATCGGCGATGACCTTGAATCTAGGTTCCGAAAAAACGGAGTCCCCTCCTGAAGATCCACCACGTTTGCCGCTGCTCTTAACGCTACCACCGCCGCCTTCGAGCATGCGTACGAGAGGTATCTTGTATTGGATGGCTAGATGCTCTGCATAGATGCTCTTACGCAACCCCGCAGCGTTGGGTGAGCCACCCTTAAGCGTGAAGTCCTCACCGCCAACGACAACGCGCCGATCGTCGATTCGACCAAAGCCTAAAACGTAATTTGCAGGTACAAACCCAAGAAAGTTGTCATCATCGTCGTAATCGGGAACGGCAGTGGCTTTTCCTTGTTCCTGAAACGAGCCCTTGTCAAGTAACGTATCAATGCGTTCACGGATGGTCATGCGACCGTATCCGTGCTGCTTAGCGATTCCTTCTGGTCCGCCTTGTTGTTTTGCTAATTTACGCCGTCGTTTAAGTTCCTCGACCTCTTCTGCCCAGCTCATAGCTCTTCGCGGTTGCCCTATGCAACGTCCGTAAACTTGGGATCGCGATTTTCAAAGTTAGCCTTGATCGCTTCGACCTGATTCGGGGATCCGATCAATCCCATCTGCAGTTTCGCTTCTAGTCCGAATCCCGACTCGTCGTCAGCGTGCCATGTGGTCTCAAGCAAGTGCTTGCCAGCACGAACGGCTGACGGAGAACGACCTGCGATCTCTTGAGCGAGATTGAACGCAGCGTCGCGAGCGTTTTCGGTCACATGCGTAACCAAGCCGAGTTCTTGCGCTTCCTCGGCGCTCAGAATGCGACCTGTGAATGTCAGTTCCTTAGCAACGTCCATGCGTACGGTTTGCCGAAGCGTTTGTGTGATGGACATGTCAGGGATCAATCCCCACTTGATCTCGAGAACCGATAACTTCGCGGATGGTTCTGCGAATCGGATATCTGTCGCAAGCGCAATCTGGCACCCACCGCCATAGGCGACACCGTGGATCGCAGCGATCACCGGCATCGGTAAGCGACGCCAGACATAAGCAGCGCGCTGAGCGTGATTTTCTACGGCTTCGGTACGTGCCACAGAAACATCTGACTGAGACTGAGCGTCACTAGAACGCGACTCAGCCCGGTCCGCCATACCTTGGAAACTGTTCATATCTAGTCCGGCACAGAAACCTGGACCGTTTCCTGATAACACAACGACACGAACGTCGGCGGCTTCTAACAACTGGTTACCGGCTTCGTTCAATGCTTGGAACATTTCCGGTGAAATTGCGTTGTACTTGTCGGGACGATTCAACCTTACATCAGCGATACCGTCTTCAACACTGATGCTTACAAGATCGGACATGACAACTCCTCTAACTTTGCGTTAACTCTCTATGACGGCGACGACTTGATCTTCCTGAACAGCTTCTTCCGGCTGCACCCTTAACTCTGCCACCGTGCCATCAGCTGGACTCTCAACAGGGATTTCCATTTTCATAGATTCCAGAATCAGGATCACGTCGCCTTCTGCCACGCTGTCACCTACATCCACTTGAACCTTCCAGACACTTCCGGTTACTTCGCTTTCAACGTTATGCGTAGCCATGCGAATGAATAGCCTTCTTGCTGCGGGAAAATGGCTCCTGGCAAGCGTCGAGAACCTGCTGACGCATCGCAGGAACGCGAGATTTTACTACTGCTTCGTATCGTCGTATTTAGTCCTTTAAGGACTGGCGACACGTTTTTGTTGGGAATTTTCGATGCCTTCGAACTCACGCCGAATGATCGATGAGCCATTGCTCGTACTCTTCCCAACTTTTTATCAAAGTGCCTAGATTGGTTTGTGAAGAGCCTTCCTCGAGTTTGGCACGAACGTTATAGCGTGCAGCCACAACCGAACGGACGCATTCACTCGTCAATTTAAGAGGTGAACTGTTCGTTCCAGGTCCCCCTTGATGGGATCTTGGGCTATTTCCGGTACATTAACATCGGTAAGGTTACGTGGAGCAAGCAGTCATTCCGATACGACCTCTATGGAACTCCGCGCCTTTTAGCCGCATCTTTAATCACTAGGCTCAATCCAATGTGCCAAAGACGCAATGAAATAGCGACACTAAGAGCGTTAAGGGGATTCCTTGTTTCGTAAATCGTAGGCGATCTACGACTAAATATTGAAGCAACTGTGTGCGAGTACGTGACCATGCTCCAAGGTCTTTACAACGTCCAGATAATGGGGTATCGCATCGAAGGTCGTGTAATACTGCTCGATCAAAGTTCTCGTCGGTCCGGCGACTCGCATCCTATGTTAGCGACGCATTTTCGTATCGATGAGATGCTAAAACTCATGTGTTAATAACACTTGGCGACGCGCTTCTAAGTTAAATCTGTTTCGCGAAATAACGTTTTTGCTCAGATGTCCACTAATTAAAACGAAATTGCTAGCAAAACTTAAATTGGTATATTTCTATGAAGAGAGAGAATGTGTAGTTAGTGTGATGGAGGATATTAGTCGCTCGCACTATGCTTTGAGCTCGCCTGTAGACACTACATCTCCATTATTAAATGGTGGCACTGGAATGGACCTTGCTTCACTCGTGGATATCGTGGTACTCGATTGTGTGTGGATACTTGATGAGGTCGATCGACAAAGTCGGAGTTCTGCTGAAACGACTCCTGTAGTGCTACGGATATATTCATTAACGTAGTAGAGGCGTTGCCTGTTAGCAGATATCCAAGCATTGCACCGCTGTCAACAAACGGAGCGTACCGGCCGGTAAGAAAATTATCCTTGACAGAGTTGGCATAGTCGCTCACTGTGCCGTCGGTTTTTAGGACCTTTGCTTCTAACGGCCACATTATGCGCCGATTCGAATAGAGGATAAATGCGATATCGTATTGTGGTGGTTGAGCTGGTGCAGGTTCTCTTGTTTCATTTTCGTAAGGGCCGTGTTGTATGTAATAAGGTTCCTCGCCTGTCAGCGCATCGTTTATTAGCTGTTCTAGCAGCTGCGTGAGTGTGCGCTCCAATTCGTCTTCGGCCATCGTAATGTCGATTCGGTCAATCATCTGCATTCGCAGTGAGTCATAACCCGCCCATGTCGCTTCAAGCATACTTCGAACCACATTTGCACCAAACAGTTTCGCGATATTTGCGAATTCATCCGAATCATCCGGCCACAACAGATCGATAACGGTACGCCGACGAGTCACAGAAGTCTCTTGTCGATCTAGGTAGTAAGTGCGCCCTAACCCCGCGAAAGCATCTTCGCTGATACGTCGTCGGCATCACGTATCGCCATTGCCGGTGTCCAATAGCGTTGTTGGTCGCTCTTAACTATGTAGATCGCTGGGATCCGCGCCTTTGACCCGTTCGATTGGTCGACAAAACCAAAGGCACGAGCGACTCTAGGACAGCGCGTTTCGATGGAGCCAGATTTATCTAGAGATGTATAGACGTTCGCGATCCTTTTTCGCAATTCATCTGCTGCTACTTGTTCCGTGACTACCGCAGCACGATCTCGACTGGCACCCCCGAGAGTAATAGCAATAAATCGAACGGGCAACGCGCTTTCACCCGGCAGTACGTCGAAGAT
The DNA here is from genome assembly GCA_026707905.1 of Gammaproteobacteria bacterium. Lineage (GTDB taxonomy): Bacteria > Pseudomonadota > Gammaproteobacteria > Pseudomonadales > Azotimanducaceae > Bin55. The sequence continues at coordinate 44,643 of JAPOVY010000016.1, forward strand.
CAATGCAGACAATGGATGATCTACCATCCTTTTGCTGAGCATCTTCATGAAGAAATCGCAGTAATCCTTGAGATCCTGTGGCTCTGTAGGCTCTGCGCTCGCGACCGTAATCGAACTAGCACCCGCTTTGAGCGTCGGCAGAACGAATTCCACAGCATGGCTCACCAACGCTCGTTCGTTCGCATTTAATTTCGCTGCCTCATAGACCCTTTCATCCAATTCCTCGAACGAGTCCACCTCATCGAATTCATCGATTGCTGGAATCGGCGTCGCAAGTAACGCTTTCACCTCGGGTTCAGGTCGATAGTTGACAAATCTGCCGCTATGTCCGAGCTCGTAATAGACCGCTAACTTGCTATTCAACATCGTGCACGCATCTTCGAGCAATCCGCTGTGCTCTGCATCTGAGCGAACAGAAATGTAGCCCCGTGAACACAACACGCCAGTATCCTCTGAATCGACCATAACTGCTCGAAATCGCTTCTGATCAGTTTTCCACGTCATCTTTATGAGCATCTGCCTCGGTTCGAACGCGGAGATGTTGGTTGAACCGCCGTTAACAATTGTTGGATCATCATTCAACGGGAGCTTGTCAATCCCTAACGAAAGGAAACAGTCCTCTGGAAATTCAGTTTCCTCGAAAATCAATCGTCCAAGGATCGTTTTCAACTCCATTGTTTGTTTATCGCCTCGGATGATCCCCCTACGAAAATTAACTTTTCCCTCTTCCTTATGGTCCAGCAATGACGGCCACTTCCGCAGTTTTCGCATTAGTGCTAAGTCACGGCGCGTACCCCAAAAGAGTGTGGTCCAAAATCCGGTGCCTGACGTCGCTTCCTCAAGTGAAATTTCGTGAATGTCGTACGGATCGACTAACACTCTGTAACTGTCGATACTCTCCTCGTATGTGGGTTTTGGACATACGTAATCGATCGATTCGTTCGCGCTAGATTGATCTAGTGTTATCAAGCTACAAGGGCTAACAGCTTTCCGAAACAATCCAAAGCGCATTGCAGAAAAATTAACAACCTCTGTCACTCCGAGTGTTCCGAAAAGTTTCTTACGGAAATCCTCCGCCGGTGAGCTCGTATTCGTCAGCAGAGTACCTGTTGGTTGCAACATCGATACGATACCATCGGTTTTGCACAACGAAGCTGACTTCGCTAAAAACATCGGACCTATATCGCCGTTCGACACGGACCATTCATGCTGATTTGCCCATTCGTACGCGAAACCCGTCATCTTGTTCTTTCCCCAAGGTGCATTGCCTACGATAATGTCGTACCGCCCATGTTCTGTGTGTCGGGCTGCTTTCTCTAAAGATGGGTCAAAGAAATCCCCGATTCGAAGCTGCCGATTTCGAAGCGACGGGAATTTCACGTGCGACCATAGGTGCTTTGGTTCTATCTCGTCACACATCGCCAAGTACAAGCTGAAAGATGCAACGCGAACAGCATGGGGATTGATATCGATACCAACGAGGTTGCGTTCTAGGATCCGCCGAAGTTCTGGAACCGGGATTCTTGCGCTGAGGTCGCCGTTGCTGAGCTTCCACCGGTGGACCAAACGCCGTAAAGCCTTTACAAGGAAGATCCCCGACCCACACGAGGGGTCAAGTACCTTCAAATTCCAGTTCGCGTCATCCCACGGTAGAACCCCATCCAGCACGAAGTCGACAAGATGTGCCGGAGTGTAGATTGCTTGTCCATCGTGTTCCACGAAGGATTCGTAAATACTGCTGATGAAATCTAACGGGATCGAATCGAATGAATACATCGGCCAGAGTGAACGCTGGCCGGTTCGCAACGACAAGTTGCCTCGAATGAACTCGCTAAGTACATTCAAGTGCTTTTGCTGCACTTCCTCGCTCTCAGGCTGCTTTCCTGAATTTCCTGCGACGAATGAAGGAAACAGGTCACCGTTAAATTTCTGATCCAGAAAATGGAATAGTCGGTAGGTGTCGTCGTGTTGATCCAAAATATCGGCGAAAGTCTCATACCGTCGCGACAGAACTTTTTGTTCGTGCAATCTCTCCAGCTGCTCCGAACTAAGTGCTCTGAAGCCTTGTGCGTCTTTGCGGTCGAAAAGAAACTGCACGAAGATGGTCCGCGCCAAGAGGTCGTGAATAACTTCACGTGAGAGTCCTTCACCTTTCAGCCGAGTGCGCAGATGCCGAAGATTGTCAAGCAACAAGCTATCTGCACGGTGTTTTTTCTGAAAACGGCTTTGATGCTTGCGTAAAAAACTCCCAGTTGCAATTTCCAGCCAATGCAGTGCGGCACTTTGACCTTGCGTCTCGACAGCGCGTTCGCCTCGTTTGTATCCTAGAACATACTTTGCCTCAATAATCTCAGGTTTCAATCTTTGTTCTGTATCTTGGCTTGGCGGTTCGGAACATGAAAATGCGCGCACTTCCGTTTCGTCAATGGTCAATAACAGCGGCGAGTTACTGAAATTCCACGCTGCGCGATGCAGCTCGACCAATGTACTGGTCGGTACCCGCTCCTCAAAGGTACAAACGATTGCTAGCGGCGCTTCGCTCGCCGTGCTTTTGGAATCGGCGTAGAGCAACCCAACCCGGGCGTGCGCCCCACCTCGCAGCATGGTCACCGCGCTTTCGATCTTCCGTCTCGCCATCGCCAAGTTCGCGCTTGGCCCAGGTCCCGTTGGCTTCATGATTGACTCTGGACTCGGCCAAGCGAGTTCCTGAGCCAATTGAACTAACCCCATTCCACTCCTCGCAAGACTATCTCGGGTTCGAGTCGAATCGATAGCGTGTTAATAAAAGAATTTGCTCCTAGTTCTGACTGTACCGCTAACCTACTCAGACGGCTCGTTCTACAAGAGTGCATCAGCATCTTTAATTGAACCTATTTAGAAAGAGCTGCATAAATCTCGTTCCATCGAAATTCTGCGGTTAGTACCTTGGATCAGCTTTCCTACTTGAATCGAGTTTGAATCGATGGACTGCCAGCTGCTCGATGACCCGAAGCGCTCTCCCGCTAGTCTTTTTAATCTCAACAGCTTACTGAACATAAGTATAGCAAACTAAATTACGCCGAAGCGCGATAGTCGTTTTCCCTTCTTATCATGACACCGCCATTCCGATGGAGATATGTTGCGAATGAGTTGTATCTTACCGACTGTTGTACTTCCAACATGTTTCAGAATCATCACTTGGTGAAGCCGTCGCGATTGTGACAAGATAGAGGATTGCGGTGCGGTGATGGAAAAACTCGATTAACTCAACGATCCTGTGGTTGAACACGTTAGTAACGCGACTCTCGCTTTCCGCTTCTCAGGTCAATTTTGTAACGACACGACGCCGCGTTGATAAATAAGTCAAGTTTCAGCGGGCGTGTGTATCTCAAACTCCTGTTAGAACACCTACTCGGCCCAACGTGTTGACAACGCCTCCGCCTGTTCAATAACGGTAAGTGTTGCTTTCTCCTGTTTGTCAGGCGGATAGCCGTATTTACGCAAGATACGACGTACGAGCCGTCGAAGATTGGCGCGTACATTTTCACGAAGCGTCCAATCAATCGTCACGTTTGCTCGAACCGTACGCACTAGATCTTTAGCGATAAGGCGAAGTGTGTCATCGCCTAGCACTTGGACCGCACTATCGTTCGTTTCCAGCGCATCGTAGAACGCGACTTCATCCGCCGAGAGGCCAAGTTTCAACCCGCGTTCACTTGCCTTTCGCAGTTCCTTCGCGATTTTGATGAGTTCCTCGATCACTTGAACGATTTCGACCATACGATTCTGATAACGACGGATGGCTAACTCAAGCATCTGAGCGAATGAACGTGCTTGCACCACGTTCGAGCGCTTGAGTATCCCGATTTCACCTTTCAGGAGTTTCTCGAGCAAATCGACTGCAACATTACGGTGCTGCAATTCACGTACATCATCGAGAAATTCATCGGACAGGATCGAGATATCTGGATTTGGCAGTCCTGCAGCTGCAAAGATGTCAATGACCTCTTCAGGCGCAACCGCCTTAGATACGATGTCGCGAAGCGCGCTATCGAGTTCTTCCTGTGACCGATAGTCTGTTTTAGCTCGTTTCACAAGCGCTGAGCTCAGGACTTGGAAGAATTTCAAATCGTCGCGAATTCGGGTTGCCTCGTCACAGGGAACCGCTAATGCGTATGCTGACGACAGCCCTCGCACCGCAACAACGAAGCGATCTTTCCCGTCTTCCTGAGAGAGTATGCGTTCCTGCGCAGGAGGGATTAGTGCCAACTTCTCAGTTGACGAGCCACTGTGCCACGCGCTATAGTCGAAGCCGTGCAATAGGTCGATACATATATCGTATTTCTCCAACATGGCGGCGATCGCCGCCGCTTTGTCGATCGCCGTATCGCCTTTACCACCACTCTTGGTGTATGTAGCCAGCGCTTGTTTCAGTTCCTCCGACAAACCGAGGTAATCAACGACGAGGCCACCCGGTTTATCTCGGAATACGCGATTGACGCGTGCGATGCTTTGCATCAATCCGTGCCCACGCATAGGTTTGTCGACGTACATCGTATGAAGACTCGGCGCATCGAATCCCGTGAGCCACATATCGCGAACAAATACGATCTCAAATCCATCGTTCGGATTGCGAAAACGGTTTGCTAATGCTTCGCGACCTGTCTTACTGCGAATGTGACCTTGCCAGTCTTCTGAGTCTGAAGCCGAACCTGTCATGACGATCTTCATGCGTCCCTTCGAATCGTCGGAGTCATGCCAATTGGGGCGCAGTCTGCGCACTTCCTCGTAAAGTTCGACACAAATACGACGGCTCATACACACGATCATCGCCTTACCGTGCATAGCTTCAGTTCGGTTGTCGAAGTGCGCGACGATGTCTTCAGCAACAAGGCGCAACCTTTATGGGGTCCCTACGATTGCTTCCAGCTGTGCCCATTTGGTCTTGAGTTTTTCTTTGCGCTCGATTTCCTCGCCTTCGGTTGCTTCTTCAAAATCTTCGTCAATATGTGGTCGTTGGGTTTCGTCCAACGACAGCTTTGCGAGCCGACTTTCATAGTAGATTGGAACAGTTGCGCCGTCTTCAACCGCCTGTTGAATGTCGTATGTACTTATGTATTCCCCAAATACAGCACGGGTGTTTGCGTCTCGGAGTTCTATAGGTGTACCTGTAAACCCGATGTATGAAGCATTTGGGAGCGCATCACGCATATGACCGGCGAAACCGTCAATAAAGTCGTATTGGCTACGATGTGCTTCGTCTGCAATCACGATAACGTTGGCTCGATTCGTCAAAGCGTGATGCCGCGTGTCTTTCTCATCTGGAAAGAACTTTTGGATCGTCGTGAATATGACGCCACCTGTGTCGACGGCAAGCTTCAGTCTCAAGTCCGCACGGTCGGTCGCTTGCACGGGGGTCTGACGCAACAGGTCACTACAGCGAGAAAACGTCGAAAACAACTGGTCGTCCAAGTCGTTACGATCTGTTAATACGACTACGGTCGGATTACGCATGTCCGGTTCACGGATCATGCGACCGGCATAGAACGCCATCGTCAGACTTTTCCCGGATCCTTGGGTATGCCAGACCACGCCGATACGACGGTCGCCAAATTGACCCGCGGGGCGACGACTCGTGTGACGTAAGCGTTCATCTACTGCGTCTCGAAGTTTTGCTGCACGAAGCGTCTCGATAACGCCAATCTCAACCGCATGAAACTGGTGATATCCTGCGATCTTCTTGCTCAACTTACCAGCATCGTCTTCAAAGACTATGAAGTCTCTCAACAGCTGGACGAAACGAGTCGGATCGCACACACCTTCGAGCATAACCTGCAATTCAAGTGAGGTCCTCGGCGCTACTTCCTCGCCATCGCTAGTTCGCCAAGGTTTGAACCACTCGCGACCCGCCGTGAGCGAACCGATACGCGCTTCGAGACCGTCTGAGACGATCAAGATCTCATTCGTTTCGAATAAAGACGGAATTTCGTTCTTGTACGTTTGGAGTTGTTGCCACGCGCTCCAAATGGTCGCATCTTCGTCCGCAGGGTTCTTTAGCTCTATTACTGCTAAGGGAAGACCATTTACAAACAACACGACGTCTGGACGACGCTCATGCTTGTTCTCAAGCACTGTGAGTTGGTTTACCGCTAACCAATCATTCTCACTTGGGTCTTCGAAATCGACGACCCTTACTTGCGCACCACGAACGATGGTATCCTGCGGATATTCAACAGTCACCCCATTTACGAGCATTCTGTGGAAATTGCGGTTGCGCATTTCAAGCGACGCGCCTTCGGGTTTCGTCAACCTACGAACGGCATCGTCGATCGCCGAGCTAGGTAAATCTGGGTTTAGTCGATCCACTGCATCTCGCAAACGTAATGGCAGAATCGTTTCGTCGTAGCCAGTTCGTTCACCCGTCCCATCGTAGGGTAATAAGTCAGGACCGTGGGCGATTCCCCAACCAAGATCTGTTAGCCATTGAAGCACAGCGTCCTCAACAGTCGATTCGGCGAAATGCCCTTCACTCATAGTGTTGTTCCAATCTAAGCGAGTACGAATCTCGCTCGTTCTCGGCGAAGCATTTCATAAGGTGTCAAACAGGTTAATCCGAGCGCGAGACATGCGTTTGGTATCTTGATCTTTTTCACTGTATCTGCGGGAACTTCGTGCGTCACGACGACACAGTTGTGAGCAAGGGCATGCGCTATAAGCCAATAGTCCGCAACCTGAAGAAATATCGTAACTGCCGACGATTCGTACCCACTAGACGATGCCCAATCGGCTACGCGGTCTAGTGCGCTCGCGACATCAACATCGGGTGAAAGGAAAAACCTGTCACGACGTACCTTGACCCAGGCGGCAAGATCATCGTCGGCGACTTCTAATTCATCGGCAACCTTTTCAACGCTCGCCGCAACATCGGTTTCGTTCGCACGATCTAACCACTCCCAAAATGCAGGACAAAAATCGAAGCCGTAATGCAGATTCTTCGCCTGAATAAATATGTTGGCGTCGAGAATGTACCGAGTCAAGGTGTAACGCCGATTTGTCTCGCGAGTTCCTCAAAGCTGCTTCCACTGCGCACACCAAGCATGCGATACGCATCACGAAAGAGAGTCTGACCTTCTAATGTACTTGCGACGAGTGCCTTCGCGAAACGTCTACCGACGCGCGAAACTGTTGTTCGATAGAAATCTCCGCCCCCGCCACGGTTTTGCTGAACTAGCGACCGCAAGCGACTGTTCTCTTCGCGCCAAGCATTCTCAAACTGGTTACGAGTAAGCCATCCTGCGTCTAAGAGGCGTCGTAAGACGACCAAACTACTGACCTTGAAAACGCGTGTCAAACGCTGAATCGCGTTCGACAAGCTTTCCCCCTCAGACAATTCATCGCGCAATGCTGCGAGAGGAACCAAAAACTCCGCAGCGACTTCATTGCACCAGACCTCAGCTGATCTCAATTTCGAGTTCGGGGCGGCCTGACAATTAGATAAGCCTGAATTTCCGAGCCAAAGGTGTGCAAGTTCGTGAGCTAGGGTGAACATTTGCGCCGCTTTTGTATCGGCACCGTTAATGAATATAAGTGGCGCTCGAGGGTCGCTTAACGCAAAACCTCGAAATTCTTGGGGATTTAGCCTTCGTGTGGTATTACTGCCGACAATCCCACTGATCATGACCAGAATACCGGCGGCGTCCGTAGCAGTGACAAACCTTTGAAACGCGTCCGTCCACGTCGAACATTCTCGACGAACTTGAAGAGCGAACTCAAGGGTGTCCGTAATCTGAGAAGCAACATCAACGGTAGAGTGATCGATCGACACACTCGAAATAAACAGTAACTCATCCGAACTTTCTAACCTTGAGTAATTACGGTACCATGTCTGACGGGCTTGGCACGCGTGAATTACGTCTAGTAGATCCGGGCTTGGACGAGCTACCGATGTTCCAGCAATCGTGCGAAAGTCGGAGATTGGTAATGATTCTATCGGTGGTTCAGATAGGAATAGATAGCCAACAGGCACATGGACTTTAGCCGCAAAGTCATCAACTTGCTTAAACGTCGGGCGTAGTGAACCAGTCTCCCATTCGGAGAGTTTTGGGAATCGCTTAGCTAGCGTTTCAGGTGCAAGTCCTGCACGTTCCCTAGCCCAGATGACTAACTCCGGGTTTACAGGAGCGCGGATCATGTGACGGATTCGACCATATCCTCTACATCCTTGACACGAATTTCGCCAGAGATGAGCTTTGGCAACAAACGATCTCGGATGTCCGCGAGTGTTTTCGATTCAATTGTTAGCAAATCGCTATATTCGTGTATAGGGTGTGCTAGTTCGTCAAATGATTGAATTAGACGTTTCGGTGGAATGGAAATCAGAGGTAATTCAAATGCGTCAGCTGGGAGCATGTTAACTGTAGTTCCGTTACCGTAGTTTCGAATTGATCGTCCGAACCGAGAGTAGCTAATCGCATAATGAAGCCAAGTACGACTCAGAGGGGAGTTTGAAGTTGGATCTAATTTGAAAAGGTGGTGAGAAAATATCCCTCTTTGACCAGTTGACGAGGGAATTAATGCGGAATACGCGATCACCACGTTGTTTGATGTTAAATCTGTGTTTGCGACGATTAGATCACCTGGTTTAACTGTGTGCGCCTTTTGGTAATCACCCATGTAGTGCTTTAGACCACCGTAGTTGTAACCGCCACTAGCCTTAATCGATTTGAGATTGTGTAGAACGATTCCATTCGAAGCATTGGTCAGACCAGAACCTTTGTAACTCAGTCCCCTCGTCGTTCTCACATGCCTACCAATTTGATCGTAAATCCATTCAGAGGGGTGAAAGTCATTCTCAAGAGAAGAAGGGAATAGTTGCCACAAGTACTCTGGGAGATAAGCACTTTGGCCTTCAGCTTTAGCACGAACCGGACCATAGTCGATGAACCAGTCTTTGAAAATCGCTTGTGCAATCGCTTCAAGCGATTCGATCAGGCGTCGGTTCAGTTCAATTTTGTCATCCAAGGCACTCAAGATATGAGCAATAGCGCGTTGTTCAGACAAGCTAGGAACTCGGACTATATGGTTTTTGAGAATATCGATTTTGAGGTTCGTAAATACTGAACCTGTCCCTTGACTCACGATTCGCGGTCTTTCGAATGTTAGTAAGTAATAGCAGAACATCGGGTCAAGTCGACGAAAGTTCCTAAGTAGCAGCCATCCGTCATGAATGCACGCGTCCATTCCCACGAACTTTGGTATGCCCGGCGTTGCACTATTACTGAGAATCAAGTCGCCTGGTACGACTGAGACACTTTTAGTTTTTCCACTTGGCCGAATTTTCTCATTGGTTTGATAGATAGTTCGACATGGCGAGCTCGTAGCGTCTGCGATCTTAATCCACGGGATTCCCGTGCACGAAACCCACTCATGAATCGGTCGAGGTGATGCACCACGTCTTATATCGCACAGTTCCGAAAAAACGAATTCTCGCCACTGTAGCGTACCCGAAGAATGCGGTACCTCTTCAGATGAGTCTTTATCACAAGTTCCCACTAAGCTAAACCTCTCGTCATCTCGCTGTCAAATAGTGCCCTATACAAGTTAGTCAGCGAATAGCTCCACATGCTCTCCGTCAATCTCTCGAAGACACTGTTCGGTAATCGTGTCCTTCGACCAAGATTTGAATAGCGATTCGCGCATAGCGTCAGTGAAAGTAGAGAGCCTCTCAATGGGAATTCGCCTTAATGGTGGTTCCAGCAACACAAGATCGAGAACACTACTTTGATGACATCTCCATTTGACGCGGTTGCTGAAGACCCGGATTTCCACTTCCGAAAAATGGTCCATCACCTGATACTCGCGTGTGCACTGATGGCTGACCGGAAGATCGAGTCGCTCAGACTTCAATTGATTGTTGTATGACGCTAGCGAGTGTTATCACATCTTTGACAGAGTCTGACAATAGTCTTTCAGTCGTTTCCGCCAAATCCTTACCGAAATCATGGATCGTGTCATTTCGGTCATCTCTGTAAAAACCATGGTACGACCATATCTGTGTCATTCAACTAGATCCGCGCATCAAGGTTCAACAAATGCGTGAGAGTTAGTCGGACCGCATCGAACTCGTCTGCAAAGTGCACGGTCAGATCTCTTCTTAGTAATTTCCCACTCTGCTCAAGCACAAGCTAGGACTCTTTAACACCTGCAGCTAGATAGATGAAATTGAGACATCATTGCGGTTATCAATCTGATTGAGCTTCACCGGGACGAGATCCAATAAGGCGATGTTGTGATGAAAGAAGGTTTTGTCAGTACTCACTTTTGATCGGCTCCAAAGCCCAAGGAGTCCAAATTTGTCACAATTGCAGCATCCAGCCTAGCATTCTCTGATTGCTGCTCACGCAGTTCAGATACTAGCCGTTGTATTTTCTCGACGAATGGCTCCCCGTCGTCTTTTTCAGGCGCTGCGCCGACGTATCGACCGGGCGTCAGTACACATCCATGCCGCTGCAGCTCGTCTAATGTCACAGTGCGGCAGAACCCTAGTTGATCTTCGTATTTATCGTGTCCGCTTCGCCAAAAGTGGTATGTCTTTGCGATTCGAGAAACTTCATCTTTCGTCAACTCTCTGTGGGTTCGATCGAGCATGGTGCCAAGCTGACGAGCGTCAATGAATAGGACCTCGCCTGATCTGGAACGGAACTTACCGTTGGCTCGATTGCGTGCCAAAAACCATAAGCATGCGGGAATCTGAACGGAGTAAAACAATTGAGTAGGCAAAGCGACCATGCAATCTACAAGATCAGCTTCCATAAGGTTCTTGCGAATCTCGCCTTCGCCCGATTGATTCGACGACATTGATCCGTTCGCAAGTACGAATCCCGCGACGCCACTCGGTGCGAGATGATGGACAATGTGCTGAATCCAAGCGTAATTGGCGTTGCCTTTCGGCACGCCGTATTGCCAACGTCGATCGTCGACCAATCTCTCGCCACCCCAATCCTTTACGTTAAACGGAGGATTGGCGAGAATGAAGTCAGCTCGAAGGTCAGGATGACGATCGTTGTGAAATGTGTCGCCGTGAGCGATTTGCGCTTCGATTCCTCTAATGGCAAGGTTCATTTTGGCGAGACGCCAAGTCGTGTAGTTGGATTCCTGACCGTAAATCGAGATATCGTTTCGCGCTTTTTCGCCATTGCCATTGCCTGAGGAGTGTGCTTCGATGAACTCGATCGACTGCACGAACATGCCAGACGAACCACAGCAGGGGTCGTATACACGCCCGGAATATGGTTCTATCATCTCGACGAGGAGCCGAACGACACAACGAGGTGTGTAGAACTCCCCTCCTCTTTTACCTTCTGCCTCAGCGAATCGACCGAGGAAGTACTCGTAGATTCGACCAAGTACGTCGTTTGCCCGTGCGTCTTCGTGACCGACAGATACGTTGCTGATCATGTCGATTAGTTGACCAAGGCGTTGCTTGTCAAGAGCTTGACGCGCATAGTCCTTTGGTAGGACATCCTTGAGTGAAGGATTGTCATGTTCGATGCCTACCATGGCTTCATCCACGGTTTGTCCAATATTCGGCTGTTTCGCTTGCGATTTGAGGTGGTCCCAGCGTGCTATCAGCGGAACCCAGAAAACGTTTTCCGCAGTGTATTCATCTCGGTCTTCGGCCGCGTCAGATCCCCATTCCGTAAGGACCGCTGCATGACGTTCCTCAAATGCATCGGAAATGTACTTTAAGAAAATCAAACCTAATACAACATGCTTGTACTCAGCAGCGTCCATAGAGCCACGCAACGTGTTCGCGGCATCCCATAGTTCTGATTCGTCGATTCCGATAGCTGAACGACTCTTCTTCTGCCTGTTAGAACTTGGTTGTTTTGCCATTGGGGTTGATGCTCGTAAAGAATGCAGAGATCGGTCTTATTGCTTTAGGAACTAGAGGGGCGCCGTGCAAAGTGACACACATCGCATTCGATTTGGTTTGTATCTCACATTGGTCTCAACGCTGGCTTGCGAGCTGCTCCCGAAATGTGCGATTGTCAGGGTCATCGACTAAAACTCCGATCCAGGATCTATCTTTTTAGTTGACTTATCGTTCGCCCGTAATTCCGAAGATCCTTTCGTAGCTTCTAATTTTCCGTAATGGACTATGTTCGTGCAAGCAGTCCTCCAATGCTCAGAAGTCGTTTGTCTATGACTGCTGACAAACTGATAGTGCCAAGAACGGTTACTTGCAACGATAGATTAGATCGTGTCAACTACTCGTTTGTGATGGCCCACGATCAAGGTCGTCGATAACCGCGACTGCTTCCTTACTCAAACCTTTACCTTCTTCCGTCGTCAGGAGCTGCCCGGGAAACCAATGCTCATACCATTTCTGTTTTTCCGACCAAGCTTGTGCATAGTCTGGGAGATCCAAGCGTCCCAGATGCTCCCAGAAGTAGGTCTTACCGCGGATAGCGACGGTGAAATCTGGTAGTTTCACTGAACCATCGCCCGCGAACAGCGGTTTTTCGTAAAGAAACGGGATTTGTCGATCGTGCAGGATATTGGCGATAATCACTTCCGATTTCGAACGAAGCATATCGCCGCTTAGGGCTTCGTGGATCTTACCTGCTTCGTACCATCCGTCTCGATTCGTCAGCTCGCCTTTGACCAAATGCAGTTCAAAAAGCGACGAGTTTATTTGGCGAGTTTGAGTATTTTCCCGTCGACGTGCATCAAGTAGGCTTGAAATGTCGTTTTCTATTAGCAATGTGCAATGTCTGCTGGCTCTGGTCAATGCGGTATACACCAGTTCAGCGGAAACCGGACGCTTCTTACTGGCCGGAATGATCACGAACGTATGCCCAAACTCGCTGCCTTGGGCTTTGTGAACAGAGACGGCGTAAGCTAGTTCAAGATTCTCTTCGACGCTTTCGTTGCGTTTGAACTTGCTGCCATTCGGAACGTCATTGCCGTACCCGACGGTGATTCCCGGTTTTCGAGTGAATTCGACAGCGAATCTGCGCAGACGAGGTCCGTAACCAGTCTTTAACGTCCGCCAGATTTTAGAGTCAAACCCTATAGGTCCTACAACACCGATTTCGCCGTTGAAGATTTCGATTTCGATTTGCTCCTTGGTATCGCGATCGTATGCCCAGATTGGGTCTGACTTCGGTCGGTTACGCACCTGAATAACCTTATCGAACAGCGTAACTCCGTCTACGCATCCGACTCGGTTAATGACAAATTCGTTCCTACGTTTTTGACATGCGTCGTTGAGTGCTTCCACTCCGTGCGTGTCAGCACGATGTGGGCTGAGAATCTGAAATGCTGTGGGATCGTCTGCTAGACCTTCACGCCATATTTCGTACGGTGCTCTCTCCTCGTCAACGTTCTTCATCTTTATTTCAATTGCTTTGATCAACGTTGAAGCGAGACGTTCAGGCTCATGCCAAAATATCACATCGAGTGCTTCATCGACTTCACCACCTTCGTGTATCTGCTCAATTAACGATTCTTGCTCAAGATCGGTAGATTCATCGCTACTCGCATCGATTGTCTTATCCTCATCGCGAGTCATAAATAGCTCAGCAAGTTTCAAGATGCTCTGGCCTTTACCTTCGATCTTATTTAGCATAAGCCGCAGATTTGATTGAAGTCGACCGAGGTTTTGCGGATAGTCGGTTTCTAGCCATTTAACCACATCTACAAAGACACGGCCCCTACCAATCGGTGGTAGCTGTCCAGTGTCTCCTACAAGTATTAGACGTCGTACATGCTGCCAGTCGATGGCTCGAAAGAGAGCGGCCGTAAGTTCCAAGTCCAGCATGGATGCTTCATCGAGTATTAAAGTTCCCAACGCCGCGTGCTTACCGCCGAGTCGACGAAACGTGAGGTTTTTATTAAGCCAGCCATATGAGGCGAGAAACGAATGTACGGTGACCGTCTTCACGTCGGTTAGTTCCACATCATCGAACATCTGACGCGCACGATCTGCGGCTTTACCGGTTGGTGCCATTACAAGTACGCTCTCTTCTTCTCCTTCGGATTTACGCACGGCACGGACAAGAGATTCGATGACCGTTGTTTTTCCTGTTCCAGCTGGACCGGTGACAACTGAGATTGGTTGTCGGAACAGCCTCTCGCACACTTTTTTCTGTTCGTTCGTGGCTATTACGTAGTCTTCGCCCCCTCGTTCACCAAGTGTGCTCTGGGTCTTGACTATCCATGCGGACCAATCTGACGAAGTGACTGGGCGACGCAAACTAAGTTCTGGACGAGTTGCAAGCTCCTTGAGCGTCATCTCGACCAAACGTTCATCTTCGTATACCAACCGATCGTAAAGTAGAAAATCCGAATTGAAAGGTCTTAGTTTGAGCGACTCGGATAAAAACTCCTCGTCAACTTCGAAGTAACGCGCGTTAAACTGAGCTTGCTTCCATTCCGGCAAGCGTGCCATTCGAATGCGGACCTCCTCAATGAGATCCTTACTTAAGCGAAATGTGTGGTTAGGCTCTGAACGAAGGTGTTCCACGCAGAGAGAACGGAAACGACGCTCGTCATTGAAATGGACGCCTGCCAAAGGCGTTCCACCGAGATCCGGTGAAGGCAGAGTTCCACGGTCGATCGTGCTCCAGGGAATTGGTTCGCCTTGATCGGCGCTACGATATAGTTCGGCTAGTAGGTAGGGATTAGCAGTTATTTCTTCAGCTGGTACAGTTAAACCACAGCCTTCCCGGTCGTTAGCGACATCGTTTATTGTCTGCTTATCGAGGTCAAATCTTGGGAGTATGTCGCGTAGTAACGACTTAGCATCTTCGTCTAGTAGTTTCCAATTGCGCGATATCTCCTTACGAGAAGTTGCATCAATGTCTTGTGTGAGTACGTTGTCTTGATCGTTCTCAATTGCGTCGAATGCCAGGTTGTGCGCTCGATCGTGACCTTCGCTTATGCAAAACTCCTTCACCCCATCGACGAGTCGTGACGCGCCTGCAACATCAAGTACTTTCAACAAACCGGGATATAACCCCCGATGCGTCCACAGTTCAGCGATTGTCTTGAGAAGCCACTCTTCACGGATAGTCCAATTCTCGGTCTCGTCATCGATTTCTTTCAACAGACGGACTTTGGCGAGTAGCTGTTCAAGTAAACCAATGGCTTCATCGTCCGAAAGGTGCTTCGAACCGTACTTACATATTTGCGGGTTTTCAGGATAGACAGCAATCTCTGCGAGTCTTTGTGGCTCGTCAATATATCTGTGGTAAGGTAACCGAATTCCTTCATCTGGGTACGCGGAAGTAATCTCACGCGACCATATCAGTCCACCCGCATACTTTTCTGCGATGTCCGGTTGGACATTGTTATATAGCAGCTCCTCACCCACGCGCGTGATACGAGAAACGCCGATTACCGCATATCGCACCGCTTCCTCTTCTGAGAGCGGATTCGAGTAGTTGGCATAGTAGAAGATTAGATTAGAACCACAGTCTCTTTCGATAGGAGCGAAAAACTCTCGCGCGAGCTCTCGTCTGCGATCATTGTCGTAGTAACCGGCTTTTTTTACCTCATCGGTATACATCGCCTCGAAAGGCCAGATGCAAACGGTTGAAGGTGGCAGTGTCCATTCGGTTTGATCTGCACGACCGTTAAAAAAGTCGGGAGGTGCCGATACGACCTGAGCAGCGTTTAAACCAAAAGCGTTATAGCTATAACAACATGGTGGTATGTATCCATCCAGATCTTTTCCAGAACAACCTGCGTATCGCATCTCATTCTCGAGATCACGTTCACGAGCGATGACATCACCGGGGTAGGACTTTGGGCCAACGCAGTAGGTGTTCTCAGCGGGGGACTTACAGACTGATCCGTTCCAGCCATCGGAATGCCATGCAAGGCGAGCGGTCACATGGGTAGGCATTTAATACAACTATTAACCTGGAGATATATTCGCAGCGTAAATCTGCGTCGCGACCGATCATTCTAGCTACAAACATAGTACCTGCCGAAGCGGACATCACCGGAATTGCGACGTTTGTTCGAAATCATGTGATATTTCCGTGTTTGTACTTTAGGTGGCGAGCGAGTTTCTAAACGTGACACTTGCCGGGTTAGGCCGAACATGTTTTTATGGAATTTGTAGTGATGGACCGATGGAGCAGCTACGGGTGCGTGATCAATTGGTACCACCTTTACGTTATCGTGACGATCACGATAGACGTCCCCCTGTAGAAACCCGTCGCGAGATTGTTTACATTAGTCAACGCTTAGTGGATAAGCAAGTCAACGTTGTTTCTCAGATTACGGCCGCATGCAGAAATCCGTCTCACGGGGATTTTGCTAGTTCAGAAGTAGCTTCTCGTACCTGGACCCGCTAACACCGAAGTCCGCTAGAACGACCGGTTTGGGTAGCACATCAAAACGTAGCTATCTGGTAATCCAACAAATCGAATATGCCTTCTTCAACTGACCATTGACGCAGCGATATCGTTAGTCGTGCAACTGGTCGGGTCTTTCGTATTGTTAGTCATTATTATGAGCTAGACGGCCAATTCGTATTTCCGTTTGCGAACGCCCGTAAAAGAGCCAAAACATACGAAGATCCAGGAAATATCATCAATTACACGAATTAGTGAAATCAATATCGATTTTCCAATTACGCATGTTAGCTAAGTTTTTCCCAAAACACTGATGGTGTCAGTGCGAAATTAGGGTTTGCTGGCACTTAGAGTCATTGACGAAAACGAGGATATGTTCGAGAGTGGTGAGTAAATTTGCAGTCGGCGTTTCTGTCAGATCGAAAGATGACCCAGGTCGTCGTGGCACAATCACAGCCGGACCTCGTTCCCGTTCCGATGGACGTGTCTATCGGATCCAATGGAATGATGCCTCCTACGGTTGGACACCAGAGTACGCGTTCGAGTGTGTTGACGAGTCAAGCGATGACGCTTTTGAGCTGCTACAAAGGGGACGCTTCGGTCGAATAAGTGATCTGCGTCGTAATCTGACGTTTATCCAACTTAGCGGTCGCTTAGCCAATGTTGTCTATAGCATGGATGCGACGAATACTGATTTTCTTGCGTATCAATATAAGCCTGTACTTAACTTTCTGGATTCCCCGTCTAACGGGATATTAATCGCGGATGAGGTTGGGTTAGGGAAGACGATTGAAGCCGGCTTGATCTGGACTGAACTTCGGGCTCGTGATGACGCGTGTCGTAGGCTAGTTGTTGTTTGTCCGGCGATGTTACGAGATAAATGGAGTTTAGAGCTCGAAGGTAAATTTGGAATTGATCCAAGACAGGTCGATGCAGCGCAGCTTACTAATGAACTCAAGCGGGATAGGAGTGAGATTCGAGACGGGCAAGGATTTATCTGTAGCTTGCAGGGATTACGACCGCCGTCAGGATGGCGTACTAGAGAGAGAAGTGACAGCAGAACGAGATTAGCTCGCCTTCTTGAAGAGCTCGCCGTTAACGAGCCAGTTATTGACCTACTAATCATTGATGAAGCTCATTATTTGCGGAATCCTGAGACTCAAACGGCAGCTCTCGGTACACTTCTCCGAGAGGTCAGCTCGAACATTGTTCTCCTATCGGCAACGCCAATCAATAACCGTCAGGAGGATCTATTCCAGTTATTACGGCTAGTTGATCCTGATTCGTTCGAGTCTCCGGACCAGTTTCCGCAGGTTATATCTGCGAATGAACCGTTAATAGCAGCGCGAGATCTGGCGCTTGATCCAGATTCAGAGGGCTCACAAATCCTGACACAGCTTCAGAAGGCAAAAAATCACCCGCTTTTAGCGAACAGTCAGCAACTTCGCGACATATTGAGCCAAGACCTCAGCTTTAGATATCTTGAGGAAACGAGCAACAGGATTAAGTTGGCGGATCGTATCGAGCGCGTTAATTTGCTGAGACATTCGGTCAGCCGGACAAGAAAGGTCGAAGTGAACGAGTGGAAGGTCGAAAGAGACGCGAAAAGTCATTTTGTCGAACTAGACCCCGACGGCATTGAACGACAGTTTTACGATAAGGTCACCCGTGCTGTACGCAGCTATGCGTTGCTCAAGGATGTAGGTGATGGCTTCTTGCTCTCACCACCGCAACGCCAAATGTCTAGTTGCATGTATGCTGCAGCGCGCAGCTGGAGTGATCGAACACGAACATTGGATGATGCTTCTAAGTTGTTGTACGAAGACTTAGGAGCCGATGATTATTTAGACCAGTCTAAAGCTGGTCCACTGATCGAATTCATAGCTGAATCGGCACTTCCTGGACTTGACATTGAGGCATTGCGAGAGCACGACACGAAGTTCGATCGGTTCCGTCAAATTGTTGAAAGCTATTTAGACTCGTATCCAGATGAGAAGATCATAGTTTTCTCCTACTTCAAGGCGACTCTCGGTTACCTCGAGGAGCGCTTGTCAACTCAGGGAATATCGACTAGAATATTGCATGGTGATGTCGCGGAGAACAAGCAGACAGTTATCGAAGATTTTCAAAACTCTCACGACGCTCGAATCTTGCTAACATCCGAAATTGCGAGCGAAGGTGTTGATCTTCAGTTTTGTAGCCTGATTGTTAATTACGACTTACCTTGGAATCCAATGAAGATTGAACAGCGTATTGGTCGGATCGACCGAATAGGACAGAAATCAGACAAAGTCCTAATACACAACTTAGGATATGCAGACAGTATCGATGAGAGAATTTATGAGCTCCTCTTAGAAAAACTCAACATCTTCAACCGTGCGATCGGTGGAATGGAGGTTGTTCTTGGTGAGTTGATTAACAAACTAACGAGCGATTTGATGCGGCTAGACCTTAGTCGCGAAGAGGAAGAATCGAGGATAGACCGAGCTCGTGTAGGCATCGAGAACATACAACGGCAGGAGACTGAGCTAGAAGAAAAAGCTAGCCACCTTGTTGCGCACGGTGGACAGATACTAGAGCGTGTGCGCGCCGCCCACGAATTTAGGCGTTGGATTTCTGGGGAGGACTTAAAAGCGTATGTCAAAGACTATCTCGATAGACATCTAACAGGCTTTACATTTCTTGAGGATGATCGTGACCCGTCGATCGTTTCAATTGAATTCCCAGCAGAATTTGCCTCCCAGCTGGAAGACTTTATGCGTCGAAAGAACCTTCATGGTAAGAGTCGACTCTCGAGTGGAGAAACTACCCGATGCAAGTTCAATAATCGGGTGGAACGACTCTCTTCTAAGGTCGAAACCATAAGTCAGTTTCATCCGTTAGTCCGCTTCATCAGCGAGAGTTTGAGAAACCGTCCAGAGGATATCTGCCCGTTGGTCGCTGTTTCAGTGTCGGTCTCTACACTTCCTGACGTGTCTGAAGGAGTGTACGCATTCGCATGCAAGAAATGGTCTTTTGCGGGTCTTCGAACGGAAGAAGAACTCTGCGCTCGGGCTATCTCGCTCGAAAGCCACGCTTTTGCATTAGACACAGATGAGTCTTGGGATTTAGTAAATGCAGCGAGGCTGAACGGTGTTGATTGGTTTTCGGTCAGCAATGATGTGCCCATTGATCTGCTTGAAGACGCCATCGATAGATGCGACATACTATTGGACCAGGACTACGAAACTGCGAAAAAGGAACGAACTAATGAGAATGCAGATCGAGTCAATTTCCAGAAAATAAGTGCGACTCGGCATCGAGACCGGTTATTGGGTAGCCTCAACGAAGTTTTAGAACGCTATAGATTAGAGAACGAGCATCATCGCATGATTCCTGCGACTGAAGGTCGGATTAGTTCGATAGAAAGGAAGTTCGACCGTCGTCTGGTAGAGCTGCAGAATAAAGGACGAATGACTCCGGCTAGTTCGGAAGTTTGTTACGGTGTCATCAAAGCTACAACGGCATGAGGGAAATATGTACTGGGAAAAACTATTAAAGGCATTAGGTGGATTGATAGCTAAATTCCGACGAGGACGAAATTACGATGCCACTGAGCGACGACATCCTGAATCGAGGAACTTTGAAGAAGATTCAATTCGGCTAGTTATCGGATTGGATTTCGGAACGTGTTTTACGAAAGTTGTCATTGGTGAGGATAGAGTACGTTATGCAATTCCATTCAAAGGACTAACGTCCGTAGAGAATCCTTATTTACTACCTTCAGTACTCTACGTCCGAGCGGATACGAATGTTTGTGAACTTTTTACTGAATCACAACACGACGATTTGTGTGCCGAATTAAAAATGCCGCTCATCGATAGGAGCTGGTCTCTTGACGATTGTGTACGCGCATCGGCGTACTTGGGCTTGGCTATTAAGCACGCACGTAATTGGCTCATGGACACACACGGCTCAACCTATGAGAACAGAAAGCGCGAGTGGTTTATCAATATCGGTCTTCCTACGGCTAGTTTTGACGACAAGGAACTAAAGTCAGTTTACAAATCTATAGTCGAAGCAGCGTGGAGAGCAAGCGCACAGGACGAGGACATTACACTGGACAAAATGAAGCAGTTCATCCGTGCGGAAGGTGGAGAAATACGTGAGCTGCAGAGCGACACCGAGGTCTCGGAGTTACCTTCGGACAGGATTAACACGTTCCCCGAGTTTGCTGCGCAGCTTGCTGGTTATTTGCGTTCATCACTTCGACAAAATGGGTTACACGTTACGGTTGATGTAGGCGGCGGAACGATGGATACGACCATCTTTAATGTTGAGGAATTTGATGGAGAAGATACGTTTCCAGTGTTAGCCCGAGAGGTGCAATCGTTAGGCGTAAACCATCTAGCTGAAACGCGGCGTAGTCGGCTGGCACAACTAGCTGAATGGGAGTACTCTCCCTTCGAGCGCTTTCCGACAAATGAATTCATCCAAAGTAACTTTAATGTGGATAAAGCGCGATTAGACGAGGTGGATTTACCGATAAAGATAGAAGTTGCGGATGCGATCCGGCAGTTATTACGTGATACGAAGAGCCATCGCTATCCAAGAGCTCCACAGTGGTCGCGAGATTCGGGTGAATTTGGCAACCCGGTCCGCAGTTTCTATTCGGGAGGAGGTTCATTAACAGACTTTTACGCTAATTTGCTTCGCAGATTCGAACGGGAAGTTCCGCCTTGTAGGTTACGCGGATCAAGACTACCAATCCCAGAAGATTTCCAGTTCGCTAGTGACGTGTCCGCAGGATTCGATCGAATGGCTGTTGCGTATGGTCTCTCATACGACCCTTTTGATATTGGGAGAATCGTAGGATTCGATGACATTAAAGACCTTGAACAAGAGGATTCGAAGTCGACGTTTCGGGATAAATTCGTTGGAAAGGAAATGATGTGAGTGGAATCATCGTGTGAGATCAATTCTGAGCTCTAAAAGTTACGATATCGTTTACCATGAACCCAGATAAGCTCACTAGGCAGTATAGATGCTATCCGTTTATCGAAGCATTTTGCTTACCTTCAATCAACCACTGCTCGTATTCCTCCCAACTTTTGATTAACGTGCCGAGATTTGCTTGCGAGGAACCTTGTTCGAGTTTCATTTCGACCTGAGCGACGTCGAGTGCATCCACAATTGAACGCACGCATTCGACCGATAAGTCAAGCCGTAGGACGTCAGTTTCCGGTCCGCCCTTATGGTCGCTCGGCTTCTCGAGTGGTTCTTGCGTATTGCAGCGCTCAAGTTGCTCACGGAGCGTCCCGGCTACATGAGCGGACGTTCTATCAAGCGCCCAACGCGTGAAGTAAGCCGGACTATGGCTTAGTTCTTTATAGGTGTCCCAATCCAAGCGATTTAGAGTTCGAGTTTCTGCCCGGTCAGGTGTTCGTAGGCTTCTAGATAACGACCCATCGTCCGTTCAATGACGTTTTCGGGCAAGTCCGGGCCTGGTGGCGTCTTATCCCAGGTTCCTGCGGCTACAAGTGTCTCAAGGTAATTACGCACGATTTGCTTGTCGTAACTCGCTTGCTCTCGACCGGGTTCCCAATCGTCCGCGGGCCAAAATCTCGAACTATCGGGGGTGAATATCTCGTCAATGAGTATGGGTCCGCTTGAGCCGTTTTGAACACCAAACTCCAGTTTTGTGTCGGCGAGAATGATGCCTCGTTCAATCGCATGCGCACTCGCGCGGTTATACAGCGATAGGGTGGTGTCACGCAACCAAGTCATCGATTGTTCACCAACGATTTCGACGCCTTCATCAAAGCTGATATTCTCGTCGTGGTCTCCTTGCTCGGCCTTTGTCGACGGCGTAAACAATGGCTCGTCTAGACGGTCACTGTTTCGCAAACCTGCCGGTAGAGGAATACCGCAGACTTTTCCAGTTCGTTGATAGTCCTTCCACCCGCTGCCAGTAATGTACCCTCGGGCAATACACTCGACCGGGAGCACGCTCGCTTTGCGACACAGCTTGACACGGCCGCGTAGCTGCTGACGCTCCTCGTCTGAGAGTCCCGGAACTTCATCTACATTGGTCGTCACTAAATGATGACTCACGTCGCTAGCAAAGAAGTCGAACCAAAACTTGGAGATTTGAGTGAGCACGATGCCCTTACCGGGTAATCCAGTATTTAGAACCACATCAAATGCACTTACCCGGTCGGTCGCGATGATCAGCAGTCCGGGATCGCCGTCTGGTAATGTCGTTTCGTAAAGGTCGCGAACCTTGCCTATGCGTTTGTTGGGGAGATTGAGATTTGTTTCTGTGACTAACTGAACCATTTCCTTGACTATGCGGTGTTTCCACCGTCAACTGTGTAAACCGAACCCGTTACCCAAGATGCATCATCGCTCAAGAGAAATGCCATAACTTGAGCGATCTCGCGTGGGTCGGCGTATCGACCTAGGGGGATCCTGGCCGCGATGCGCGCTTTCGCCGCATTTGTATCGTTAGGTGCCATCCCCTGTTCTAGGCTGCGCATCATACGAGTCTCAACCGGTGAAGGATTGACGGTATTGACGCGGATATTGAATTGTGCGTACTCCTTCGCCACCGATCGCATTAAGCCGATAACCGCGTGCTTGCTGGTACTGTATGGCGTAATTCCGGGCGCGCCCGAGAGACCGGCGACACTGGAAGTGATCACGATGCTCCCTGATCGTTGCTCGATCATTTGCGGCAGAACGGCACGCAATCCCAACCACACGCCTTTGACGTTAACCGCCATCACTCGATCGAATGCATCTTCGTCGTAACTAAGCGTGTCGGTTACCTGACCTTCAATCCCGGCATTAGCTAAAAAGCCGTCGATGCTTCCAAATCGTTCGAGCGCATGTTCTGCCATTCGATTGTTGTCGTCGGCGAATGCGACATCCGCGGCGCAGATTGAAACCGAGTTTTCGTTTAGTCCTTTGATACTCGTGCGGAGTGCATCTTCTTCCAGATCGACCGCAACGACGTTTGCGCCGCGGTTTGCGAGATAGTGCACCGCAGCTGTGCCAATACCACCTGCGCCGCCCGTCACGATTATTGTTTTACCTTCAAATTGGTCACTCATGCAGTTGCCTCAAATGCATTGTCGAAATCCCCGAGTAAATCCTCAGAATCCTCGATGCCGGTTGAAATTCGGATTAGTGATTCGTCAATTCCCATGCTTGCACGACGTTCAGGTCCCATTTCGTAATAAATCGTGTGAGCAACAGGGATCGCTAAAGATCTTGTATCGCCTAAATTACTCGACTTTATTACGACGCGTAACGAATTCATGAAGTCAAAAATATCGATGCCGCCGATCAGTTCGAAAGAGAAAATCGCACCAGGATACTTGAACAATCGGTTCGCGCGATCAAATTCAGGGTGATCGGGTAAGCCTGGATAGTAGACAGCCTTACATGCTTTGTGTGCTTGTAGGTATTCGCATAACCGTTGTGCATTCTCACACTGCTTGGTAACGCGCAACGCGAGCGTTTCAGCACCTAATGCGATGCGATTCGCCGCTTCAGCATCCAATGTCGCACCGAAGTCGCGTAAGCCTTTTTTGCGGATTTGGGTGATACCCCATTTTGCGGAGTCGCCTTTTTGGTAAGTGTCGTAGATATTCGCAAAAGATTGCCAGTCATATCGACCGGTATCCGTGATAGAGCCACCGAGGACATTTCCATGGCCACCAATGTATTTCGTTAAGCTGTGGATCACAAGGTCAGCATTCGAATCGATCGGTTGGTAGAGATACGGCGTTGTCATCGTGTTGTCGACGACATAGATCAAACCGTGCTGTTCGCACACTTCAGCGGCACCTTCGAGATCCGCGACCTGTGTTCTCGGGTTCGCGATGGTCTCAACGAAGACTAGCTTTGTTTCTGGTCGAATGGCATCAGCAATATGCTTTGCATCGGTTGCGTCCACGAACGTGACGTCAATTCCATGTGCGGCAAAGCTGTTAAACAAGCTGTTCGTGTTTCCAAAAAGGAACGAACTCGACACAAAATGGTCGCCGCGTCGCAACAGCGCAAAAAGCATCGTACCGATCGCACCCATCCCGGTCGAAAAACACACGGTCTCCAATCCGCGTTCCATCGTATTGACCTTCTTTTCTAAGGCTGATACGGTGGGATTGACCTGTCTACCGTAGGAATAACCTTTGTGCGTACCTTGAAAGACGCCAGCGAGGTCACGCGCGTCTTCATAACCATACGCTACTGATCCATGGACCGGTTTATGTAGCGAACCGTGTTCTATCGAATCGTCGCGATCTGAGTGCAGGATTCGAGTGGTGAAGCCAACCATCGCAGTCAATGATGCTTAGGGGCGAGTAACTGTATCAAATGTTTGGGTGTAAGGGAGCTCCCACAGTTGATAAACCCTTGACAGTGCAGAAAGCGCCAAGGAATGTCTCAGGCTGCCGTCTTGTATTGCGGTCTTTAAACGTTCAATTTCGCACACTTCGATTTCTATTGCTTCACCCGGTCCCAGATCCAGATCTGCAACGCGTTTGACGTTTCGAGCTAGAAAGTGGTGACATAGGTGAGGATGGAAAGCGGGATTGGGTTCGACAGCACCAAGATAGGTCCATTCGTTGCTCGTGTACCCGGTTTCCTCAAGCAGTTCACGCTGAGCGGCTTCTAGCGGCGTTTCCCCGTCGTCGACCATGCCGCCCGGTGTTTCCAACGTACATGCCTCAATGCCAAACCGATACTGGCGCACCATGACTGATTTGTCATCTGGCGTTAAGGCGACGATATTGATCCAGTCTACACTCTCTAGTACCAGACGCTTCATCACGGCTTTTGACGTGGGGTGTTCAAGCCAGTCGTGACGGACTTGAAGGATATTGAGATTCTCCCCTCTTTCGGATCGAACCTTCGTCCAGGTGAGTGTGGAGTCGCTAAGTGACTGAGTTTTTTCGGAAATGATTCGACTCATAGGTACATATTCGGCGCAAGCATATCCATCCCTTCAATAGCCGGTCAGCTCGAGGTATCCAGTTCCAATGCGTTGTTTGTCATGAAGGACATACACAACGCCTTCCCAGTAACGTACAGAAGTCGTCATCAGCTGATCATCAAAAGCTGGTTCAATGGTGAATATCGAATCGTCGAGTTCTAACTCCCAGCCAACAGGCCAAGACCGCCAGAACCGTACAGGGTGCATTCGCCACTCATCGGGACTTAATCGTGTTCGACTACCGTCTTGTTCAACGAGCATTCCGACCGGCATGACTTCGACATCATTGGATTTGGGTTCAAGGTTGAACAGCACGAGGTCTCGACCGTCATCCAGATGAACGGTGAGCCAATTCCAGCCAAGGTAGTTTGGATTAAGAATTCCAGTGCTCCACTCACGATCCAACCAAGCATTTCCACTCACTTCGAACGTTCGTTCAGGCGTGGTGAGAGTTCCCGATGTCTTTAGCCGGGGAATAGAGTAGTAGTAGCTGGCATTAGTGGGTGACTTCCACGAGAGACCATCGTCTCCGTGCAGAACGGGAGCTTTCGTTACATCTAAAGTGAGATCGAGGGCATACCCACTATCTTGTGTCCGCAATTCGAGGGAAGAGGACATGTCGTCTGCCGACGCCAATACCCAGTCTTCGAGGAAAGCTTGAAAGGGCGAAATCGAGACTCCCGCAAGGTGCTCATGTCCTCTCGAGAAGCGTTCGAACGCATTGTGATCTCGCAAGGCTATGTCAGAGATCGCGAAGTGCGCCATATAGATTTGACCCGTTCGCCATTCGTTTTCGAATGGCGTTTCCGGCGTCAATGCTTGACGAAATAGCGTGAATTGAAATCCAAATTCGCGCTGGTGTTCGTCTGTGACGACCCCGACTAAGTACCACCATTCCGTTTGAAAATCAAGGTGTTCGCCGTGGTCACGTGGAAATTCAAAACGTAAGACTCTATCAGCGATGGCGAATCCGGAGATATCTGGATTGTCATAGAGCGCGTTCATCGAAAGAGGTCGGTTATCGTCTGTTCCACAGGCGCTGATGAGCGCGGCAACGCAAAACAGCCAAGTGCGCTTAACGGACATTACTGACGGGTTGGGTGATCAATTTACCGAGCGCTTGCCGCATTGGCTCGAGTCCAGCGAGCATCGCTGCTAAGACACCTAACAGAATGGGTAGAAGTATGGGCTCCCATGCGAATGTGAGATCGAATGACCATCCATATGCGCGTGGATTAACTTGATAACAGAGATTCCATGCGAGAGCGAAACTCAGCGGTAACGCAACCACGATGGCAAACACGCCGATTAGAGCGTTCTGCAGCAGTGCACTCCGTGCCAACGCGATTCGCGATGTGCCCATCATCGTTAACAATCGCATTTCCTTTAAGCGCTTCGCTTGCATTCCAATAAGCGCACACGCCATGCCGATGACCGCGACGAATATCGCGATGTTTACCATGATTTGAGCTGTCGCAAAGCTTGCATTGAAAACCTGAATCGCTGTATTTCGAATCTCATCGGAATCCTGTACACTGATGTTCGGAAATCGCGAATCGATGATCGAGCGTACAAGATCGGGTTGTGGTGTATCGATACTGAATCGGTCGGCGACTAACCGTTCCAACTGAACGAACTCAGATGGCACGATCGCACGGCTACGTATCTCGCCATAGTCTTTGAATATGTGCAGGATCGGCAAGGCGTGATCTGGCTTAGCACTGATGTCGATATACACAGATTCGCCGATTTGTAGCCCGTACGTTCTCGCTGCGATTTCGTTGACGAAAATGCCTTGCGAAGCATCGCCGTCATAGCGATAGCGCTTCCGCTCAAACTCGTCGAGTGTAGAAGCGACCAGATGGATTGGCTTTCCGTTTAGTTGTGCGATCCCCCGTCGATACGTTCGAACTGTATCGATGTTTGCCAGCGACTCGAGCTCCACGATATTCGCTTCGGTAGCGTCGGATAGATGTAGATCGCTAACAAGACGTTGATCGAGTAGTGCCGTGAACTCTGTTCTAAAGCTCACGAGCATGAGGCCAATGCCGATCGCCGTTGCAACCGCGATCGACAGCGCATTAATGGCGAGTCGTATGTCGTCTGCAGTTGCTAGAGCATTGCGAAGGTCCATGGTCAGATTGATCGATTTCGAACGAAACCGCTTCAGCGCATAGGCACCAGCTCTGATTGACAAAGGAACAACACAGAAAATGCTGAGTAGGCAGAAGCAAACACTAAGTAGCGACGCACCAAATAGACCGCTACCGTCCCATATTCCGTAGCAAATACCAGCTATTGCGAAGATTGTGCCGATCCACCATGCATGTTTCCGCCGGTTTTCTTGCCTTCGCTCTGCAAACACACCTACGAGTAAAGCGGTTGTAAGTCCTAAAACTGCGGCTTTCCATAAGGCGATGTTGTTGATTGCACCCCAAGTGTCAAACAGAGACGTACTGTTAATGAAAGCAAGGAACGCCAATCCGATGAGGATTCCTAGAACGCACCCGACAAGACCGAACAATGAACACTGGAACAGAACCAACAATCGTTGCTGTACCTGAGATACCCCGAGAGAGTCAAGCAAGCTTTCTTGGATTTCTCGGTTTCGTAAATTGCTTTGGGTAGCCTGAAAGACGATAAATCCGGCGACCAGCAATGTGAGAAGACTCAACATGCCTAAGTTAAAGACAATCGCATCGCCTAACTGCTCGGACGGATTCCAAGCGCTGAATTGCGATACCTCATAGCCGGGTAGTCGTACATCGTTTGGTTCAGACTTTACCGCGGACAGCAAGCCTGGCACGATCAAGTTCCACCACGGACTCGTACGCCGTTCGGTTCTTATCCACAAGGAATCCACTTCGCCTTCGCGTTCGAGTAGGTTCTGCGCAGTAGGCAAATCTGCGATTAGCTGTTGGCGTCGACCGTCCTCTACGCGCGCCACTGTCGCACCGCGCATTCGGTCGTTTGGCTGCAAATCTGTGCCAAGCGCAATGACACTGTCCTCAAATAGGAACCTTACGTCTCCGTATATATCCTGCGTCGAGTCGTTACTCGATGGCATCGTCGCGACCGGGTCGTAACCTAGGACGTTCAGCGCTCTTCCGTCGACCTGTAAGATGCCTTCGATAACCGGCACAATATGAGTGACGTCTGGCATTTCGCCGTTTCGCCAGCGCCGACGCACCTGGAAATACTCCTCCTCGGACTGCGTCCGGAGTTGCACCACATAGTCGTACGAATCCCCTATGCCGGTGCTGGAAAGACGGTTCAAGATCGAGACACTCAGCTCATGGGTTACCAATACACTTAGGACTCCGATGCACAGACTGATCGTTACAAGCGACGTGCTGAGCAAATTGCGTCGCAGATCGCGAAGTTCGCCTTTGACTAGAGTCAACATCGCGTGATGTCCAGTAGTTGCTTTAGTCCAAAAACGATGGACGGGAACGTGATATTCGTACCTCGTGACTATAGAGCGAGCGACAGCACGTCTTGACAACGTTCACTTACACGTTCGTCATGCGACGCCACGATCAACGTTGCCTTTGTCCTCGCTGTTTCCCGCCAAAGTAAATCGATTACTTCCGTTGCGGTATCGCGATCAAGGTTCCCAGTGGGTTCATCGGCAAGAATGACGTCTGGATTGTGTGCGAAAGCGCGCGCAACGGCGAGTCGCTGTTGTTCACCACCTGAGAGTTCGTCAGGAAATGCGTGAATTCGATCCCCTAATCCCAAATGCACAAGACGCTCTCGTGCGGACGCGTCGAGCGCTGGTTGCCGTGTTAATTCAAGCGGAAGGAGTACGTTTTCTAGAGCTGTAAGAGTGGGGATTAGGTTGAAAAACTGATAGATGAACCCGATGCGATGTCGTCGGAAATCGCGTAGTAACTTAGGCGTTGCAGTATCCAAGGAAATACTCTCATCACCATGCACGAAGGCAATCGAACCTTCATCTACTGGGACTAGACCACACAGTAGGTTTAAGAGCGTACTCTTTCCTGAACCGCTCGGACCCGCAACGCAGATGTATTGGTGCTTCGAAAAGTCGTAGGAAAATTCGCGAAGAATCCAGCGTTTTGAGTTACCGTCGCGGTAGTACTTGGCGACGTTGTCTAAAACGAACACCAAGTACCAACGAAGTACTGCATACCTTGTTTGTGTAACGACGGTGTAACAGGGATTCGATGTTTACCTTGTCTCACGGCATCCATAAGCGCTTCCACGTCATCGTATCCCGCGATCATTCTTAACGTCGTGATCGTCGGCACGATTAATTGCCACTCGCCATGGGCGTAGTTTCTAAGTGCTAGTTCTGGCGTCTGCCAACTCCCCGAAATCGTCTCGCTATTGTGATACTTGGCTTTCTGTTCTGCCGGTACATGGGCAACGAAAAAGCGTGTATCAAAGCGAGCAGGTGCATACGGAGGGGTGATCCAATGACTGAAATACAGGACTGCCTCATCATGAAACGTGAGTTGGAATCGTTCATAGCCGTCCTTAAACGAGACCTGTTCGTTCAGCAAGTCAGCCCGAAACTGCTGCTGATCTCGGATTCCAAGTCGCCCTCTGGGCGGATCGGCAAATAGGACACCGCATTCCTCGAAACACTCACGGAGCGCTGCGACTTTGAATTTTTGCGGGGGATGATTCGGCGACTGAGGCGCTGCTAGTAGGGTGCCGAGTTCAACGTCGTCTTCGTCTACCTTGCCACCTGGGAATACATGCAAATCGGGAAAATCGCCTCGTCCTGGCCGCTGCAGCATGAATACTTCTGGACCATCGCTACTGTTTCGTAGAACGAGAACTGACGCTGCTTCCCGAATTCGCGTGTTGTATGTCGCTGATCGCTCGTTCATTAAGCGACTACCGGCTCATTGGATATTCTGTTCGCGGCTGCGATGTGACCCGGGATTATCAGTTTTTCTACGCCCTCAAAAATCAGCTCAACGATGATCGCCATCAGCGCGGCGGATGCGGCGCCGATGAGTATTAAGCGAGTATCGTCGAGTTGAAGACCTTGGAAAATCAAGTCCCCTAGACCACCACCGCCAATAAATGCTGCGAGGGTCGCGGTGCCGATGCAAATGATCGCAGAAATGCGAATACCAGCAAATATAGCTGGCATTGAAAGCGGTAATTTCACGTGAACGAGCGATTGAGTTCGCGTGTAACCAAGTCCCTCGGCTACTTGCAACAGAACAGGATCGACCGTGGAAAGAGCCGTTACGGTTGTTCGAATGATGGGTAGAAGCGAATACAGAAACAACGCGACAATCGCAGGCAACGTGCCTATCCCAAACAAAGGCACCATCAAAGCTAGTAAGGCGAGTGAGGGAATTGTCTGGAGTAATCCTGCGATATATGCGATCGGTTTCGACAGCCATGAAATAGAGTAGACAGCGATTGAGATTGAGAGAGCAACCAAAGTCGCAGCTAGAAGTGCGATTCCAGCGAGGTAAAGGTGTTCGACGGTCCGTTCAATGAGTTTGTCGAATAACGTTTCAGTCATGTGCGTGGACTGAACATTCAGCGTGGCGAGAAACTCTTTCGCCACATCGCCAACGGGTTGCTCATCAATATGGACCTTGTAGTTGAGTCCCGCCATGGTTTTGTCAGAGAGCGTATGGGCAGCGACGTTGAGTAGCTGCTTCACTTCCTCAGGCAGATCGCCGCGCACGATTGGAAGAGCGAGATATTTCGGAAAGAACTCAAGATCGTCATCTAAAACCACCAGGCTAAAGTGGTCGATTTCTGCATCGGTGGTGTATAGGTCCGTGACGTCAATTTCGCGGGCAACGATGGCACGCAAGGCAAGCGCGTGTTCGATGCCATCAGCGGATTGCGGTAAGCCGTAGTGAGCTTTCATGCTTGGATAGCCATCCTCGCGTTCGAGAAACTCGTGTGAGAAATAGAAGCGAAGATCGGGGTAGTCGCGCAATTCAGAGACTTTCGACAAACCTGTTTCCGCCGCTAAATCTTCATGAACCCCCATCGCATAGGAATTGTTAAACCCCAAGGGCTCAAGCGTTTGAATGCCCAACTTTGCTAGCGCATTGGAAATCTCCTCTAGCGTGAGCGTTCTTGTCTCTTTTAGGATGACTTCCTGAATTGTGCCAGAGTATTCGGCGTAGGCGTGAATATCGCCTTGTTCTAGTGCGTTAAAGACAATCTTCGTGCCACCTAGGTTGAATTTCCGGTCGACTGAGTAACCCGCCGTTTCCAGCGTTTGCGCCAAAAGCTCGCCCAAAATGTGAGATTCGGTGTGCTGCTTCGAACCGATAACGTAAGTTTCGTTCTTACCACATCCGGCAATTACCGTAATAGTGGCTAACGCGATCGCTAGCAAGAAGAGCACGAGTGATTTCACGCCACAGCCTCGGTTTCGACCAGTTCCCGCAAGAACAAAGATGTCGGACGTTCGATCACATCATGAAGAGCGCCATGTTGTTCAATACCGTGGTCACCGAGGACTAGTAGGTAGTGTGCGAGCTTCGTAGCTTCCCGATAGTCGTGCGTTACCAATACCGCACTGAAGGCTAGTTTCCTCTGCAGTTCGATAAAAGCGTCTTGGATTTCATTCCTAGTGATGGCATCGATCGCAGAAAAAGGTTCATCGAGCAGGAGTAGCTTCGGTTCGAGCATCAGTGCGCGACAAAGGCTAACGCGATGTTGCTGACCGCCTGAAAGCTCGTGGGGATAGCGTCCTTTCATATCGGCGTCGAGGCCGGTTAGGTCTAGTAGATCGTCGAGCCGTGCGCGAATTCGGTCGGAAGACCAATCGCCTAGCTTGGCGAGTTTCGTTATGTTCGATTCGATGGTCATGTGGGGAAACAAACCCGCGCCTTGAACGGCATATCCGATTTTGCGGCGGAAAAGGTGCGGACTTTTATTCGGGATGTTCTCGCCTAATACTCTAACGTCACCTTCGTCGGGTCGATAAAGTCCATTGATAAGCCGTAAAAGCGTTGTTTTCCCACTTCCACTTGCGCCGATGATCGCCGTTACCTGCGCGGCGGGGATATTTACGTCTACACCTCGGAATACCCACGCCTCACCAAGATACTTGCCTGCGTTCTCGAATTCGACGCAATGGATCGGGTCAGACGCCATACTCAGCTGCCGTGTTTTTGATG
The DNA here is from genome assembly GCA_026707905.1 of Gammaproteobacteria bacterium. Taxonomy (GTDB): domain Bacteria; phylum Pseudomonadota; class Gammaproteobacteria; order Pseudomonadales; family Azotimanducaceae; genus Bin55. Next base: position 77,111 of record JAPOVY010000016.1, read on the forward strand.
TAAGTTTCTACGTCGTTAAGGATTTGTGCTTGCTCCGTCGTCAGCTGACCACCACGAAGTTCCTTTATACGTGCGCGTCGCCCTTGGAGGCCAACATTTTCCCGCGCTAGCATCGACTTGACGAAAGCACGACGCTCTTCTGACATTTCAGGAGCGTCTTCTAAGCGAAGCTCATACTTCAGTCGATTAGCGAGTTCGCGGATTCGGTCGTCCGCTATCGCCACGTCTGGCCAAGGTAAACCGCGCTTAATCGCGTCGTGGATAGATTGGCAGAACTGTTCTGTCGATCGGTCGATAAACCCGTCGTAGAGACGTTCTGACACGTCTAGTTGCGCTTCAGATACTGGTCGGTCGGGAGGAGTCCTCATCATTTCATGCATTCGGGACTCCAAATCACGGCGTTCGATACGTTCGATCAGCTCGATGTTGTGGTTGAGCGTCTCAATATCGATCTGTAGTCGCTCAGCCAACGTGTCACCGAGTGCGTCGAGACCAACAAAGACGGGGCACTTGTTCGTTGCGACCTCAGTAATTGCTAACCGTGTAAGACCTGATACTTCTGCCTCTTCCTTGGACATAAAACGCGCTTGATTTAACTCGTTGGGAGATGCCGACTCGAGCATACTTAAGTCGGTTGTTAGATCTGCGATTAATACTCTCGAACGAATCTGCGGATTCGTTGCTAATACGCAGACCGGCGCGGCGAAGCGACGCTTTGCGCCGTACATAGAGCCAACATGCAAGTAGAACCGGCTACCGTCATTCAGCACTCGTTCAACTGCCTGTCTCGATCGGTGATCGAATAGATACGACCACATTTTGGGTTCCGCGGTCTTGATCAGACGCGCCACGGCAATTGACATCTGCACATCGGTGTACGCGTCGTGCGCACCACTCGCGTCGATTCCGTTTGCCTGGGCGAGGGCAGAAAGCGTTGGTGAAATCACGCCCTCATCGTTGGTAGGCCATTCAATTCGATCGGGACGCATCGCAGCCGCCGCCTTGACGATCGTGTAGAGATCGAAGCGGCTGTTCCCTCGATTGAATTCCCGTTTGTAAGGAGGAAGCAGATTTCTGAACAGCGCAAAGCGCACGAATTCATCGTCAAACGAAAGATTGTTGTAGCCAATCGTGCACGTATCTGGTTGGATCAATTCGTCATGAATCTGATTAATCGCGTCCCATTCGCTGATTCCTTCCGCTTGTAGGCGTTGCGGCGTAATTCCAGTGATGAGGGTCGACTCGGGATCTGGTACCACTTCCGGTGATAGTCGGATATACGTGACAAGAGGATCTCCCTGCAGATTCAGATCCATGTCGGTTCGTTGACCGGCGAACTGAGTCATTCGATCCCACCGAGTCTGCAAACCGGTGGTTTCTAAGTCATACCAATAAAATGAATTTGAAGCAGCTGCCATGAAGACTCGATTAGCGTGAACGAACGCACGCGCACTATTTTGATAGCGCTTGGCCCGGTTACTGCGCTAATTGTCGCTTTCGTGACGTATCAACTCGGTCTCGAAAAACCTGCGGCGATCACTGCCGGTGTGACGAGTCTCTGTCTGGTCTGGTGGATTAGCGATGCCGTTCCGATTCCAGTCACGTCGTTAGCGCCGCTAGCACTGCTGCCCATGTTAGGTGTGTTGCCGATGGTTGAGGTCTCGACGGCCTATGGCAGTCCACTGGTTCTGCTGCTCTTAGGCGGTTTTCTTCTTTCGACAGCCGTTGAAAAGAGCGGTGCTCATTTACGCCTCGCCATGAACATGGTGCGCCTCTTCGGTGGTGGAAGTAGTCGTAGTTTGGTATTCGGCTTTATGGTTGCCACCGCAGTGTTATCCATGTGGATCTCGAACACTGCGACTGCGCTGATGATGTTGCCTGTCGCGATTGCTGTAGTCGAGAAATCGCCGGATAAAGACTTGCCTGTTCCGCTTCTACTCGGCATTGCATACGGCGCGAGCATCGGTGGTATTGGAACGCCAATAGGTACACCACCGAACCTCGAGTTCATCGCAGTCTATGCAGTCACCTTTGGTGAAACGATTTCGTTCGGTCAATGGATGGCATGGGGATTACCAGTCGTAGTTGTACTACTGCCAATAGCTGGCGTTTGGTTAACGCGCAATCTGAAGTACACCGGCAAGGTGAGTATTCCCGACGTTGGCGAGTGGACGCCACATGAACGGCGCGTGATGATCGTCTTTGTTTGCACAGCACTCGGTTGGATCACTCGCACGGGTCCATTCGGTGGCTGGTCGGCATGGTTCGACGTGCCGTACACGAACGACGCGATGGTTGCATTCATCGCCGTCATCTTGATGTTCGTCATTCCGAGTGGAGACAAGGGCCGCTTGCTTGATTGGGATACGGCGCTCAAGATACCTTGGGGTATGCTCCTTTTGTTCGGCGCAGGTATCAGTATTGCGAAGGCGTTCGTGTCTTCGGGACTTAGCGAAGTACTCGGTGCTTACCTTACCAACGTCGCATCGTGGGAAGTCTTGTTGATGATGGTCATGATCTGTCTGGGCGTCACGTTTTTAACTGAAGCGACGAGTAACACCGCAACTACGACGTTGCTCATGCCCATCCTTGCTGCCGCAGCGGTCGCGGCGGCAGTCGATCCAAGGCTATTGATGGTGCCAGCAGCGATGAGTGCAAGTTGCGCGTTCATGCTTCCGGTAGCGACGCCACCGAACGTGATCGTTTTTTCGACCAATCGATTCCCACTGACACGGATGGTACGTGAGGGGTTTGTGTTAAACCTGATTGGCGTTGCGCTGATCGCGACGATCTGCTACTTCGTTGTACGCTAACTACGATGCATAGGCTAGTCGGCGGGTTCAGCGCGTTCGTAGTGGCCATGACCACTGTGCTGGTCTGCATCCCTCTTTACGTTCTAGGAGTCTTACGCCTTGTCATTCCGATTGCTCGCTTTCGTCGTTGGCTCGCATATCCCATGGACGTCGTAATTGATGTATGGGTTAGCTCGTTTCGCTGGTTAATAGACACGTGCAGACTCATTGACATTCGGGTTGAGATACCACCGCAACTACGCAACCGGAATAACTGGCAAGTGATTGTCTGTAACCATCAGAGCTGGGTCGACATTGTGGTTCTGCAAGTGAGTTTCAGAGACGTTGCGCCAGTCTTGAAGTTCTTTACTAAACACGAGCTGCTCTGGGTGCCGTTTGTAGGTTTGGCGATGTGGTTTCTGGGGTTTCCATACGTGTATCGAGCTAGTTCGAAAAGCTCTGGTCTTAGCGAAACGCAGAGAGAGACGAATGAAACCGTCTTGAAACGCGAAGGCAGACGATTTCTTGAGAAGCCTGTTTCTGTCATTAATTTCGTGGAAGGAACGCGCTTCACACCAGCTAAGCGAGACACGCGAGGTTCGCCATATGACAATCTGCTGCAACCGCGGCGAGGCGGACTGCTGCAGACGTTAGTCATACTGGAAGACCGCGTTGAGACGGTTCTCAATGCAACGATTCGATACCGCGGACGGGTGCCCGGTTTTTGGGAGCTGCTTTCAGGTCAAGCTGATGGTGTTGAGCTAGTCGTTAACGAGATTCCTAAGCCTTCCACAGATCAAGACGCGTTAACAAGCTGGTTGAACGATCTATGGAGCGAGAAAGATCGCCAGCTCGCGAGTGACCCGTAAGCTACGGCACGATTAATCTACGAAATAGGGACATATCCGTATGAAGATTGGTATTTCTTTACCCGTCAGGGAGATGCGTGACGACTTGATTGCGATTAAGGATTTTGCGCAAGCGGCTGAGGACTTGGGACTTACGCACTTGCGTGTACCCGATCAAGTATTCCGAAAGAACAGTGGTCACCTTCGCGAACCGATGATGCTTCTCAGCTACATCGCCGCAGTGACGACCAAGATCGAACTTGTACCTTCGGTGATTGTGCTCCCGGTACGACAGACCGTTCTTTTCGCCAAGCAAGCCGTTGAATTGGATCGCCTGAGTGAGGGACGCGTTCGGCTTGGGATAGGGGTCGGCGGGAGTATCGAGGAGTACGATTCGATGGGCGTCAATTTTCGACAGCGAGGTCGACGCTGCTCGGAGCAAATGGCGCTACTAAAGCAACTTTGGTGTGGCGAATCGGTTCAAGGTGGTACGAGATACGACGCCATCTCTTCGGACGTGCATCTTGATCCGTTGCCGGTACAGCAACCTATCCCGATGTGGATTGGTGGAGCGGGTGTGCCTTCGGAACCCGTGCGCCGAAGGATTGGTGAGCTGGCGGATGGTTGGTTCGTGTTATGTGATCCAAGCCAGTTTGTTGAAGTGCGCGACAGCATCAATTCTTTTGCTGAGGAGGCAGGGAGAAACCCGATAGAGCTAGGGATGGAGGCCGGAGTTGCTGTGGTTGGACCGCGAAAAGATGAATGGCAAGAACGCGTCACAGGATGGCAAGCGCTCGGTCTTACCCACTTGTGTTTAAGAACACTTGGAGGCGGAATTGAAGTTTCAGAGCACGTACCGACGATGCGGAACGTGGTCGAAAAGTTATAGGACGATATTAGAGGCCTGGTCTACTTTCTAGGGCTCTCAACTGAGCCTCAAGATTGCTGACCCGACGCGACGCATCTAGTAGTCGCGCGTTGTTTTGCTGGCGTGATACATCGATTGCTTGAATCGATTGAGTGTTCTGCTCCACTTGCCGTTTTAGTGTGTCACTCAATTGGCTCGTTTGCTGCGTGAGTACATTGATCTTGTCCGTGAGATCACGCTGCTGCGCCACGACGCTTGCCAACGACGTATTTAGGTCCGTTTCGATCTGATCTAACGTTCGCCGGGTAGCTGCGAGTTCGTCTTGATTCGTAGCGATATTGGCTTGGTTGGTTTGAATCCAGCCTTTATTTCGTTTATTACTCAGATCCCAAAGCTTGCGTATTTCTGATTCATTGATGGCGATTTGCTGGTCTGCGTCTTCGACCGTCGCCGTCATGTTGGATTCAGTGTCGGTGAGTTGGTTTGAAAGATTGGTAACTTGGTCGTGAGCTTCAGTCAGTTGTTCACTCATTAAAGCCATCGATTGTTGTTGTTGCCAAACAAGCCAACCGAGGGCGACTAGCCCGACGACGAGGAACAAAAGTAAAAACGTCATGACTAGCACCGTCCGACCCGAGGATGAACGGCTGTTGCGTCGATAGTTCCCTTCTGGGTCTGCGGTCGGTGATATGCGACCAGGTACGAGTGAATCGTCGTTCAAGAGTGATTCGTAACGGGTAGAGAGTACCGCTTAGTTTACTGACAGCTCGTCTGATTCGCTGTGCGGCGTTACAGATTGTCGGTGGTTAGACAGGAGTGGTAAACGGTCGTTCTGCAAAAATGCACACATCGAATAAAGAAGGGTCTCTTTTTGAGACCCCTTCGTAGGATTCAATCCTTCGTTCTCAGCGCTATAGCCAGGCTAGTACAGCCATAACGACGAGCGTTAGGACGACGCTGCTACCGATGACGCCTTTGACTGTAGTAAGCGGACCTGTCTTGCCAAACAGTGCATTCGCTTCAATCAACAGCACGATTACGAGTAATACCCAAAACGCGAGATCGGGCTGGTTCCATGCGCTCCCGGACAAACCACCATGCGCGGTGGAACCCATCAAATACAGCATCGGTAGCGAGAAGAATGTATTCGTGCGGGATGCCAACAGAGCTTTCGCTGCGGCATCGGCTTGACCTGGGTCCGCTTCGCCGCCTCCAGCGACCGACTCGTTCGACGCAATGACGATCTTCTGATTGGGCCATATCACTAACCATACATTGAGAAACATGATGATTGCCATTAGTGCGCCGATCAATAATCCGCCCGAAAGCGTTCCAGCACTGTGGACGAAATACAGCAATATCAATCCCGTGATCAACGTCAGCATCGCGGCCCACCTGAAGTACCAGAGCGCCGTCGGAACAAGCTTGGTGAACAGCTCTACCTTGGTGGAATCTGACGCGCCCGCAGCAAAGCCGCCCTGAACGAAGTTGAAGTAATAGAGCAAACCAATCCACGCGACACCAAATACGTAATGACCCCAACGTGATAGATAGTTGATGACTTCTAAAAATTCCATGTGTCTCCCCCGCGGACGATGAATAGATACAGTGTAACCGCGTTACCCCTCGCAAACTATGCCATAAAAACCTAAAAATTCAAACTAACTAGTCGATTGAATCATTCATCTCATGGTGCTTATGGAGCGGTATTTTCGCAGGATAAAATCGTGGCTTTGTGATCGAAGGTCTTTGCGACGCAGAAATTGTGCAGTCCGAATGTAATCGCGAAGGCGCAACAACTGTCTTTTCGTCTACCATTAAGCCATCAACTCTTAATCTCTTATAGTGGAAATACGAGCTTTCAGCAGTAACGCGATACTGAGTCTCCCGATTAGACGCCCGATGGCGACGAGCATGCTGTTTCTTGCCTGTTTGTTATTGGGCTTGATTGCCGTCCATCGAATGCCAATCGCGCTCCTCCCGTCGCTGGAAGGCGAGACCCTGAACGTCAGGTTCGCGCGGCAAAACAGTAGCCCGGAATTGCTTGAGCGTGAGATTCTGAACAAGCTCGAATCTCGAATAGGTGCGATTCCCGACGTGCGGGAAACGAATGCAGAGATTCGCGGCTCTCAAGGGAATCTCAGCATTGAGTTTAAGCCGGATACGGATATCAAGATTCGGGAATACGAGATACGACGTATTGCATCACGATTGCAACGTGAACAACCTCGAAATACCACATATATAGGTGTGCAAGCCGCGAATACGAGCGCGTTCGATACGTTCGTAATGGATATTTCCGTTGTCGGCGGTACAGGTGATACGGACGTACTGTTTGATATCGCGGCGGATGTGATTGCACCTCGGTTTGCGTCGGTTCCGGGCGTCGCGCAAGCGTCCACTTCTGGTGGAGGTGGCAGGCAAGTGGTGGTGCAGGTTGATCCAACCGCAGCGGCGATGCTTGGTATCAATACGGAAGACATCACCCAAGCCATTGAACGCACCACGGGCGCAATACGCTATTTAGGCAATCTGGAGGATGAGACGGGTGTGACGCCCGTTATGTTAGACGGGCGGGTGCGAGATCTTCAGACCCTTGAGAACACGCAAATCTCAAGTCAGTCGCCTGCAGAACTACGACATACAAGTGATGTTTTCTTCGGGTATGCGTCCCATGACTCGTTTTATCGTGTTAATGGCGAAGAAGCGGTTGGCATCACTATTTATCAAGAAGATACTGCGAATCTTGTTGAACTCGGCAACGAATTGCGAAATCGCGTAACAGAAGTTCGAGCAGAACTTGAGTCGATGGGCATCGACTTAATCGTGTTGCAGGATGCATCGGAAGAGGTTGGTGATCAGCTATCACGACTGACCAAGCTCGGTTTGATCGGTCTGGGACTCTCCATGCTCGCGTTGTTCGTATTCCTTCGACAGTGGCGCGCTGTTCTGGTCGTAGGGGTAGCGGTACCAGTCAGCATCGTACTGGCGTTGGCGCTACTTTATCTCTTCGGTTTTGGCATCAATCTACTTACGTTATTTGGATTAGCGGTTTCGATTGGATTGCTTGTCGATAACAGTGTGGTCGTGTACGAAGCCATATTACGTGGCGTAGAACGTCGGGTTCCGATTGCTGAAGCCGTTGAGAAAGGCTTACGCCGAACCATTCGGGCGATATCGGCTGCAAGTTTGACGACTGCGATCGTCTTTCTTCCACTCTTGTTGATCGACCTTGAAAACACCTTCATGCAGGAATTACTGACAATCGTTGCCGTTTCATTGCTTTTGCCGATCGGTACGTCGCTCATTGTCGCAATTGGGTTGGTGCCGCTTCTCGCGCATCGACTCGCTGCGCCCGCTGCACTTAAGCGAGTCGAACGTCAACGCGAAGTACACGAAAAACGTGGTGGACTAGTCGCCCCGAACTTTCTTCGGGTCCTGTTGACTGGATTTTCTAAGTCTGCATTGCGACATCCCGCGTCGTGGATGACAGGTGTGGGGTTCGCTGTCGTGCTCACGGTTTTCTTTGCTTGGATCCCTGTGCTTAGCTCGTCTTCAGGTGTCAATGCGCAAAACGCAGACAGCGTGCAAATTAACGTGGTGTTTGACCGTGGCGCACGGAGCATCGATGCCGCTGTCGATGTGATGTCGCGAATTGAAACCGAGCTGCTGAGCGTTGAAGGTATTGAATCAGTCACTGTCAACGGTAACAAAGAAGGCGCTCAGCTCACGGTGCAATTTGTTGACTTGGATGACCGACCCAAAGATCTGACCGTTGGTGCGGTTCGAGGTCGCGTGTGGAAGCTCGCTTCGAAGCTCAGAGGGATCGACATCATGTCTCCTGGTGAGAGAGGCAATAACTCGGATAGACGACGGAGTGCCGCAGCACGATTCAATGACGCACCGCCAGGTCGGATCGTTATATCTGGTCCCGATTCGCAAACACTTTGGAATGTTGCAGATGACATTGAGGAACGGCTGGAAGGCGCGAATTTCATCGCGGGTGCGTGGGTAGCTGCACCGCGCGGTAATCCGGAACTTTGGGTAAGCCCAAACGAGAGTGTACTTGATTCCCTTGGACTGCGACTTAGTGACGTTCTTGGCAACTTGAATATTGCCGGTACAGAAGGCGTTCAAATGGCAACTGACTATGCGCTGCCATCAGGTCGTGAGATTCCGATCGTCGTTGAGCGCATCGGCGTAAGAGACGAAACGACATCGCTCGCGGATTTGCGGAATATGAGGATTAATACAACTGCAGGCGCGATCCGTCTCGAGACGGTTGCGACCGCGCGGCAAATGCGACCTCTACCGGTCATAGTGCACAAGAATGGCAGACGTGAGATGGAGGTTTACTATCGATTGAACAATTCTGCGCCGTCATCCGGTGACGCACTTGAATCGATTTACGAACAGGTCAACCAAATGGTGGCAAGTACGCCAAGACCGCCCGAGTACGTGATCGAGACACCAGAACCAAACGAGGACGTTTCGGCGGCTTCAAAAGTTTTGCTTCCGGCACTATTGTTCTTGTTCCTTGTATTGGCCATGACATTCGAATCGTTTTCATTACCCGCACTCGTGTTGCTAGCGCTTCCACTCACCATGTTGGGATCAGGTTGGGTTCTGTTCATAACGGGTAAGCCGATGGAACCGGGTGTCCTCGTAGCGATGTTGGCACTGGTAGGACTTACTGTTAATCCTGCAATCTTGCTCGTCGATCGTATGCAACGGAAAACGCTTGATGCGGGATGGTCTCGCGGTGCCGCTGCGCTTTCGGCGATGCGAGAGCGTACTCGACCGGTGTTATTGGTTACGGCGACAACCATCGCGGCATTAGCGCCATTGGCCGTGTCAACCGGACGAGAAAACGAAATCTGGCCAGGGTTTGCCGTGACAGTCATCGGCGGTTTAATCACATCGGCACTGTTGACTTTGTTGGTCATTCCAGTCGGCTATATCTTGTTGCATCGACTGGATCGAATTTTTGGTCGCGTCGGACCGTGGCTAATGGTCGGCTGGCTTGGTACCACTATCGCTGTTATGATTTGGTTGATCTGGGCCGAATTGCTCATATCCATCTTGTGGCAGTTCATTGTTGCGGTAAAGGTCGGCGGTTGCTTGCTCGCACTGATCGTGATGTTTTTTCGCAGACAAGAGCCGCCTGAGCCTCATTCTGATGGTGGACCGCCGATGCTTGAGGTTAAACACCTCGGAAAGATTTACGGTCTACCAGGTCCCCTTCGTGCCACGATTGAACAGCGCAAGGAGTTCATTCGTCGCGTCATCGAGCGCGGTGGTGAAATGTTCTCGCGCACGGATTCTGTTGAAAAGGCGATCGTCTTGCTGATTGTCGCGTCAGGATTTGCTGGGATAAGTTACCTGACGATGGAAGGGATATGGGGACTGCTCGCTTCACTTGGCGTAGCTTGCTGCATTGGTCTATTCACGTACGAGATACGAGGACTCTTAGGTCGTGTTGACGAAACCGGTACGGTCATCCCGAACGGCCTGGTTACTGCATTGGTGTATGGATTACCTTGGGTCGCAATTGCTGTAAATATCTATCTTGTCAATGTGAAACCGACGCTTGCAAATGAAGCGCCTGAGGTGCCGTTAATCTGGCCAATCGTCATTAGCGTTGTGTTGTTCGTTTTGCAATTCATGCGTTGGAGTGCGGTCAGGCAGATTCGAGGCGATATACCGGAGAGGGTGGACGGTTTCCTCCGCTATCCTCGTACTTTTTTAAGACGTTGGTCGAAACGATTTGCGGGCTTTGATATGCATGGTGAGGAAGTCAAGGCATTAGCAGGTGTCGACTTCATTGCTGAGCGTGGCATGATTGGGATTCTCGGTCCAAATGGTGCTGGGAAGACAACCCTACTGCGGCAGTTGGCGGGAATACTTGAACCAACGAGCGGTGTTGTCGCACTCGGCGGAATACCGATTAGTTCGTTAAGAAAACACCTGGCGCGTTGGATCGGCTACCTACCGCAGGATTCTGGATTGCCTGCCGGTTCGACACCCAAGGCGTACCTGATGTACTACGCCGGTTTGTATGAAATCCCAGTTGCTGAACGCGAAGAGCGTGTCAACAGTCTGTTGAAGGAAGTTGGCTTGGACGAAAAGCAGGACGATGCAATAGGGAGCTTGTCAGGCGGGATGCGACAACGAGTTGCAGTTGCAAGAACACTATTGCGACTTCCACCGATCATCATCGTTGATGAACCCACGGTCGGTTTGGACCCTCGGGAACGGATTCGATTTCGTAATTTGCTAAGTCGCCTCGCTCAGAATCGGATCGTGTTGTTTTCGACACACGTCGTTGATGATGTCGCCGTCGCTTGTGATCGCGTGCTCGTCCTTGCGGGAAATCAGATGCAATTTGATGGCGCGCCGTCTCAGCTTTCTACGTATGCCGAAGACAAGGTTTGGACATTTGAGCAAGCCGAAGACGTGCCTTTTCAGCTGCCAGAGGATGCAATCCTCGTCAACGAATCCCCAACGGGCGGTGGCCAGGTACGACGACGAATCCTAGCGACAGAAGCACCGGTGCAGGACGCGGTGAAGGTCAACGCGAATCTCGAAGATGGCTATCTCTGGTTGATCGGCGATACGACGTGACCTCACAGATCCAGGCGATTTTTGGCGGCCTAGAGATGTATCGCTATGCGGCGATCAGTTTATCGGGTAAGTACTTTTACTTAATTCTGTTAGTCGCTCCGCTATGGGTACTCGGTCTATTTGCGCTCGAATACACCGGAATCGTCGATGGTTTTAACGGAGGACATGCGCAGGTAACGCTTATTGGCATCCCGTTGGTCTTCATCGGTGTCTTTCTAGGTCTGCGCATCATCGCGAGTGAAATTAGTGGACGCAGTCTGGAGATCGTTTATACCGTACCGGGTGGTTGTGAGCGCGTTTGGTGGGTTAAGTTGCTCGCGGCAGTATTAATTCTTCTTCCAGTTGAAATTCTGTTAGGCGTTGGTGTTTGGTTCTTCGTTACAAAGTACCCTCTACTGGTTTTGCAGGGCGCTCTACAGGGCGCATTGTTCGCTATGGTCTTAGCGATGGGCATGTCTGCGTTGTTCAGGAGCGAAATTGGTGGTGCGGTTGCCACGGCGCTGGTTCTCGCGTTTTTCGCATTCACCTCGGGTTTCGGAAATGTTCAAACTAGGTTTTCTCCGTTTTACAACCCGTTCACACTTTTTGATGCTGATCCCGAAACACTATTAGCGCACACCATACAGAATCGAATAGGCTATGCCTTTGTGACGTTAGCGATTCTGGGTCTCGCATTTATGCGGAGTAACCGTAGAGAAAAGCTGCTTAGCGGATAGAAGGTAAACTAGCGGGGCTACGAACCCGGTCTGAGGAGATAGGCGATGAAAGCAGCAGTGTTGAACGAGGCGAGGTCCCCTTTAGAGGTTCAGGACGTCTCGATCAGTAAGCCTCGTGCGCGTGAAGTGCTCGTACGTACAGTCGCCGCTGGCGTTTGTCATTCAGACCTGCACTTTCAAAATGGTTCGTATCCATATCCAATGCCCTGTATTTTGGGGCATGAGTCCGCCGGCATTGTCGAGCAGGTTGGATCAGACGTCGTATACGTAAAGCCGGGCGACCATGTCATCACTTGCTTATCGGCGTTCTGCGGTCATTGCGAATATTGCCTCACCGGTCACATGTCGTTGTGCCAGGAACCTGAATTGCAGCGAGGTTTTGACGACGAACCACGTCTTTCGAAGGACGGTACGCCGGTCGCGCAGTTCCTAAACCTTTCATCTTTTGCTGAGTACATGTTGGTCCACGAACATGCCGTGGCAAAGATTCGCGAAGACATGCCTTTGGATCGAGCAGCATTAATTGGCTGTGGTGTGACGACGGGCGTAGGCGCTGTTATCCATACCGCGGCGATCGAACCTGGTTCGTCCGTGGCGGTGATTGGCTGTGGTGGCGTTGGGTTGTCTTGTGTGAACGGAGCGGAACTCGCAGGTGCGGGTCGGATCATCGCCATTGACACGGTCGCGAGCAAGCTTGAATTAGCACGGAAATTTGGCGCAACAGATACTGTCAATGCGACTGAGGTTGATCCGGTGGAAGCGGTACGCGAGATGACGGGAGGCGGTGTTCACTACGCGTTCGAAGCTATTGGATTAAAAATCACAACGGAACAGGCATGGAAGATGATCGGAGCCGGTGGATGCGCTACGGTTATTGGGATGATTCCGGTGGGCACGAATATCGAGATTCATGGTCCAGAACTGCTGCGCGAAAAGAAGCTACAAGGCTCAAATATGGGCTCGAATCGATTCCGTGTCGATATGCCTCGATTCGTCGATTTCTATCTCGCCGGAAAGTTACATCTGGACGACATGATCTCAGGACACATCAATCTAGGCGATATTAACGGCGCGTTTGATGCGCTAGAGACTGGTGAGGTTGCGAGAAACATCGTGATGTTCGAATAGAGCAGTTTTCGAACGTTCCAAATTTGGAGCGGGCGAAGGGAATCGAACCCTCGTCTTCAGCTTGGGAAGCTGAGGTAATGACCGTTATACGACGCCCGCTCAAAGTCAATTATGACAACGTAGTTTCCTTCATAAATCCTCTCTTGGGATACGTTTATTGAGTTCAGAAGGCCGTCGGTTTGGTCGCGGATTAAAGCGTACGTGTTGGTTGTTGATCGGCATCGCAATCGCGTTCTATTTGATTTTCTTTTTGCCGAAAGCAGCTCTTCCGGAAGTTCCAGAACGTGGCTACGTCGATATGCATGTCCACGCGGCGGGTTTAGGGTACGGTGGGAGCGGTGCGTACGTCCACCCCGATTTAGTCGACTCTTGGAAGTTCCCGATCTACTTACGTGCGTTTGACATAAGTGAAGCTGAACTACATGAAGAGGGAGACCGGGTCTTATTAAAGAAACTGTCGCAGAAGATCGCGAATTCTCTGTTCATTGAACGGGCTGTGGTTCTTGCAATGGACGGCGCAGTTGACGAACGCGGCGAGCTCGATTTACATCGCACACAGCTTTACGTTCCGAACGAATATCTGATCAGTGAGTTGAGAAACTTCCCGAATTTGCTATTCGGCGCGAGCGTGAATCCACTTCGACACGACAGTCTCGAACGCCTAGATCAAGCCGTTGAAAACGGTGCGGTTCTCATCAAGTGGCTGCCTAACATCATGCACTTCTCGCCCAGCGATGAAAGAATTGAACCTTTTTACCGTCGGATGGTTGAACACTGTATTCCATTACTTACCCATACTGGTGCGGAACATTCGTTCAACTATGCAGACAACTCGCTTGGTGACCCTTTCCGTCTGCATTTACCGCTGTCGCTCGGCGTAACAGTTATCGCGGCGCACATCGCAACCACTGGCGAAACAGACGGTGAAGCACACTTTGAGCGTCTGATCCCGATGTTTGAGGACTATCCGAACTTATACGCGGACATTTCGAGTCTGACGCAAATCAACAAGATCGGGTATCTACGGCAAGCGTTGGAAATTGAATCTGTAACGGAAAGGTTGCTCTATGGCACAGACTGGCCGCTTCAGTTCTTCCCTTTGGTATCGCCCTACTATCTACTAGATACGGTCACACTAAAGCAAGCTAATTCCGCGCGAATGTTGAGCAATCTTTGGGATCGAGATACTGTTACAAAGAAATTCGCTGGGGTACCGGAGGAGGTTTTCTTACGTTTTCCGACACTCATGGACAACGCTTGCGGAAGCTAAATCAGGATCTCACTTCGATTGAGAATTCATGATTGCGACGTTATTTGGTAACCGTTCATCGTGACGACACATTTACCAACAACGTCTCTGTTCTCAAGCATCCGCATCGCCTCAATCGCTTGTTCTAACGGAAAACCTTTACACACGTAAGGTGTAATCCTGCCGGACTGTGCAAGCTCGTTTAATTCACGCCGGAACTTTGCACCGAGTTCAGGGTTACGGCGACCGATTTCGCCAGCACGCACGCCAATGACGGAGAGCATTTTGATAAGTACCAAATTAACAGGTGCTTGTGGCCATCGACCGCTTGTAAATCCGATTGTCAAGATCCTGCCACCGAAATTTACACAACGCATTGATTCGTCGAAAACGTCCCCGCCAACGGGATCGAAAACCACATCTGCGCCGCCTGAACCCGTTATCTCCTTAACGCGGTCTCGAAAACCACCGAGTGAACCGTCAGCTAACGTGTAGTTAACGACTTCGTCCGCGCCACGTGATTTGACAACTGCCAACTTATCGTCTCTTCCGCCGGTCGCGATCACATTGGCACCGAGTAACTTCCCAATGTCGACTGCCGCCAAACCCACGCCGCCGGTCGCACCGTGTACGAGTAACCATTCTCCTTCCCTTACTTGACCGCGATGGGAAAGTGCGACCCATGCAGTCGAGTAGGCGGTGCTGTATGACGCACCTTGAGCGAAGTCCATGCGTTGCGGTAGCGAGCGCGCTGCATGAGCGGACATATTGATGGCTTCCGAGAATCCACCGTAGCGACTCCCGAAAACGACTGCGTCTCCTTCCCGCCACGTCTTCACTGCGGAACCGACCTTTGCAATGACACCAGATCCTTCGCCTCCAGGTGCGAAAGGTCGTGGCGGATGAAACTGGTACTTATCCTGGATCATTAGCAGATCAGGAAAGTTGACGGCGCAAGCTTTCACCCGAACCTGAATCTCTTCAGGTCCGGGGTCAGCTAGTTCGATGTCATCAAGTTGAATGCTGCCGATGTCTTCAGATATCTCGTGACATCGATAGCTCTTGATGCGTGTCACGCGGTGAGTTGTTCCACCGCTTGTTTTGCCATGACCGTGACTAGACTCCCACGATAGGCAGCTGACGCGTGCAAATCGCTATTGAAGTCGCTGCTGTCCACATCGATGCCAGCGAGCGCGGACGCCGACATATTCGTGGACAGCGCATCTTCAAAACTCGTGAGTCTGAATGCACAAGCTCCTGCACCGGTGACTCCGACGCGGACGCCTGAATCAGTTTCGGCGACCATCACTCCAACTACCGCATATTTCGACGCTTGGTTTGCGAATTTGGCGTACGCAGCGCGTTTTGGTGTCGGGAAGTCGACGCGCATGATGATCTCACCATCGTCTAGCGCGGTTTCAAAAAGATCGACAAAGAAATCGTCGCCTGCAATCGTGCGCCTATTGGTATGAATCGTGGCTCCAAGCCCCAATACGGCTGCAGGATAGTCAGCAGCGGGATCATTGTTCGCAAGCGAGCCACCGATCGTACCCCGATTCCGTACCTGGGCGTCACCGATTCGATTCGCCAACGCAGCGAGCGCAGGGATGTCGGTGGTTGCAGCGACATCGCAATGTCGCGCCATCGCACCTACGCTGAGCACACCGTCGGCGGAAGAGATCGCGCTCAGACCATCGATCCGACTTAAGTCGACGACGTCATCGGGACTCGCAAGTCGGAGTTTTAGCGAAGGGATCAGCGTCATTCCTCCCGAAACATAGACTGCGTCAGACGACGACTGAT
This sequence comes from Gammaproteobacteria bacterium, assembly GCA_026707905.1. GTDB lineage: Bacteria > Pseudomonadota > Gammaproteobacteria > Pseudomonadales > Azotimanducaceae > Bin55. The sequence goes on from JAPOVY010000016.1 coordinate 93,139, forward strand.
GAAGCTGCTGCGCTTCCTCCAGATTAGAAGCGCGTCGAAAGTTGAATGTATACATGACTACGCTCCTTGCTGAATGGTTTCCCACACGGTATGCGGGGTTGCAGGCATTGGCACATCCTTGACACCGAGTGCGTCGGTGATCGCGTTCATGACTGCTGCGGGAGAACCTATGGCGCCAGCTTCTCCGCATCCCTTAACCCCGAGAGGGTTGTGGGTGCAAGGCGTTGAGGTCATATCAACCTCAAAATCTGGCAAGTCAGCGGCTCGCGGCATCGCGTAATCCATATACGATCCTGTTGAAAGGTTGCCGTCCGCGTCATAGATTCCATGCTCCAGTAGCGCTTGACCGATTCCTTGTGCAAGCCCGCCATGGACTTGACCTTCCACGATCATCGGATTGATGACGTTACCGAAATCATCGACTGCGACGAATTTCTGGATTTCCGTTACCCCGGTTGACGGATCAATCTCCACCTCGCAGACGTACGAGCCGGCGGGATAGGTGAAGTTCTGCGGATCGTAGAAAGCCTTTTCCGAAAGACCGGGTTCGAGTTCGTCAAGCGGATACACGGCAGGTATGTACGCTGCACCAGCTATCTCTGCAAACGGTTTCGGTTCGTTGCTTCCAGCGTAACTGAACTGGCCTTCCGCAAATTCGACCTGATCGTCGGTGGTCTCAAACATATGCGCGGCAATCTTCTTGCCTTTGGCAATGATCTTGTCAAGGGCGCGATCGATTGCAGATCCACCAACCGCTATGGATCGAGATCCGTAGGTACCGAGACCGTAGTCGGATCGTCCGGTGTCTCCGTGAATCACGTTGACACTATCGAACGGGATGCCGAGTCGATCGGAAACTAACTGGGCGAACGTCGTCTCATGACCCTGGCCGTGACTGTGTGAACCAGTCATAACGGTTACGGAACCAGATACATCGACACGTACTTCCGCAGACTCGAACAAACCAACGCCCGCACCCAACGAGATAACGAGTTGCGAGGGCGCGATTCCGCAGGCTTCGATGTAGCACGAGTAACCCCGACCGCGCAATTTGCCGTTACCTTCGGAAGCGGCTTTCCGCGCTGCGTAGCTGTCATGGTCTGCAATTTCCAGCGCTTTCCCCATACTTGCAGCGTAGTTGCCGGTGTCATACTCGAGCGCGACAGGTGTTTGGTAAGGAAACGCGTCAGGAGGAATGAAGTTTTTACGGCGAAGTTCTACCGGATCCATATTGAGTTCGCGTGCAGCGGTCTCGACGATTCGTTCAACGACATAGGTCGCTTCTGGACGACCAGCGCCTCGATATGCATCGACCGGTGCCGTGTTAGTAAACACGGCTTGAGTCTCAACGTAGATAGCGGGTGTTTTGTACTGCCCAGCCATCAGTGTACCGTAAAGGTAAGTCGGTACGCTCGATGAAAACGTTGAGAGGTACGCTCCCATGTTCGCGATTGTTTTGACCCTCAACCCGAGCATCTCACCTTCTGACGAGAGAGCTAACTCAGCTTTCGTTACGTGATCACGACCGTGCGCGTCAGCGAGGAAGGATTCAGTTCGATCGGCACGCCATTTGATAGGTCTACCAACTTTTGCGGATGCCCAGATGACCGCCGTTTCTTCGGCGTAGACAAAGATTTTCGAGCCGAAGCCGCCGCCAACATCCGGTGAAATCACTCGAAGATTAGCTTCCGGGGCTACGTTTACGAATAAAGCCAATACAACCCGTTCCACATGTGGATTTTGTGAGGTCGTGTAAAGCGTGTACGTACTAGAAGCGGCGTCATACGATCCGAGGGCTGCGCGAGGTTCAATCGCGTTTGGGATTAACCGATTGTTGGTAATGTCCAACGTCGTGACGTGATCTGCCGCTGCAAATGCAGCATCCGTTGCTTCTTTGTCGCCAAGCTCCCAGTCGTAGGCTTGATTGCTTGGCGCATTCTCGTGGATTTGAGTACTGGATGATGCAGTTGCGGTGTCGACAACTGCTTCCAAGATTTCGAAGTCGGCTTCGACGGCTTCAGCACCGTCACGAGCAGCTTGCAGCGTTTCAGCAACGACAAATGCATACGGTTCGCCGACGTAGTTCACGACGGAAGTCGCAATGGGTGGGTGAGGCGGCGCAACCATTGGGGTTCCATCTTTGCTGGTGACCACCCAACCACAAGGAAGATCACCGATTCCGTCCTCGACTAACTCACCGCCAGTGAAGACGCGAATCACCCCGTCGACTGCCATCGCAGCGTCGGTATTAATGCTGTTAATTTTGGCGCGAGCGTGTGGGGATCGAACAAACACGCAGTGTGTTTGCCCGAATACGCTAATGTCGTCGGTGTATTGACCCTTACCCGTGATGAAACGTGCATCCTCTTTGCGAAGAACGGATGCACCAATCCCTGTTTCAGCGTTCATGTCGTTCTCCTACATATTGGCTTGTGCATCGAGCACAGCCTTGACGATGTTGTGATAGCCCGTACAACGGCAGAAATTACCTTCAAGACCTTCGCGTACTTCCTCAGCACTCAAAGGCGAATCTGCGGTTTGCACTAGGTCGATAGCACTCATGATCATGCCCGGCGTACAGAAGCCGCATTGCAATGCATGATTCGCGCGAAACGCGACTTGCATCGGATGTAGGTCATCGCCGTTAGCGATTCCTTCAATCGTCGTGACATCGCCGCCGTCGGCTTGTCCTGCGAGTACGGTGCACGCTTTCACGGAACGTCCATCCAGGTGCACCGTGCACGCGCCACATTGGCTTGTGTCGCATCCGACATGGGTGCCGGTTAGACCGAGCGTTTCGCGTAGTACATCGGACAACAGGGCGTTGTCTGCCACGTCAACAGTGTGTTGGCTACCGTTGACGGTGAGATCCACTTTCATTGTTCCCTCCCTCCCCCGGGACGTGAATCCAGGTCAATGTGACCAGATTGTCGGATTATCGCACCCAGCGTTGTGAAAATCTGTCAAAGAATGTACGAGTCATTTTGCGACTGAACGATTGGAACAAACGTGTACCGATTTGTGCTAGTTTTCCTCCGATCGTGCCCTTTACCACATAGGAGAGAGTCGTACCTTCAGGTACTTCTTGAAGATTGACTTCGGCTCGCCCGCTCCCAAATCCCGCGCCACCACCTCGTGCTGACACTTCGAGAACATAGCTATGGGGCGGCTTCGGTTCCACCATCTTTACCGTGCCCGTGAAACGTGCCTTTACCGGTCCGACTTTAATAGCAACCACGCAAGCAAATATGCCTTCTTCGGTTACGGTCATTTCTTCGCACCCGTCGATGCATTCCTTGAGAATATCGGGCTTTTGCAGTGCATCCCATACGTCCTGTGGTGATGCAGGTATGACAAACTCGCCTTGTTCTTCCACGTATTACCTCGCGCCACAGCTGTAGCACGCATAGTACGTATTTGGTCAACAGTTGCGACTACGCTTCGAAGGGCACACCGTCGAATGAGTCGACCGTTGTAAATGCGGACACTGGATTTCGTTTTAACTTCGTCAATTGTTTCACTGGTTTACCGATGGGAAGCAACGCGCAAACCGCGTATTCGTCTGGAATCGAGAATAGCCGTTTCACTTCCGGTTCGCTGGCAGAAAGAAACGTGGTGAGTGTCCCGCCAAGTCCTTCATTACGTGCGGCGAGCAAGATATTCCAGGCAAACGGATAGATCGACGCACCGGAAATCACGCCCACGCGATCAAGTTCAGCGTCCATCGAGGCGACTACTTTGAGGTCCACCAGGATCAAAAGGAGAACCGGTGCCTGCGTGAACTGCTTTAGGAATGCATCAGGCATTTCTTGGTTTGCGACGTCTTCGACAGTAATCGAGGACGGTTCAATCGTGTTGTATGGATTCTCACCAGCCGCAACCATCGCGCGGTAGCGCAACATCACAGGTGAGATAAGTGGTCCTAACGCCATGCGTTTCTCTTCATCGCGAATAACTACCACGCGCCAGCCTTGCCGATTACCGCCACTTGGCGCAAAACGTGCGTTATCGAGAATGCGATAGATGGTTTCGTCATCAATCGTCTCATGCCGGTGTTGTCGAGCGGCAAATGTCGTACGCATCGCTTCATAAAGTTCCATTGAGTTGCTACCTCATGTTTTCTGAGTTGCTTAAGCTCCAAGCCTTCTAGTGTTGTAGAAGGTGCTGTAACACAGTCGTTAACAGTACTGATTAGACGACTTCTCGAATTCGCTCAGAGTGTGAACTGTCTACGCTCAATTTTTGTGCAATCACCCTCTACAAACATCGAATCGCGAGCTAGAGATTTACTGACTTATCTTGATTTTCGCGAATCTTTAGGAGTCTAGCAGTGCTTTGTGGGTTGATCGGAACGCTGACGAGCCGAGAAATAAGCGCTTGCGACAATGGCACAGAAATTGCTAAATGCCAAGCGTGGTTATTCCACACATGGGCGTTAATCCCCGATACGCCCGTTTTCCCTGTAAGGTCCAGTTTCCGCTTCGGAACTGGACCTTACGTCTTAAATTGGGGCTACCGGTACTGATGCGGACACATCCGACACGGTCTTGCGTTCTGCGAGAGTTGCCAGATTCTGTTCATGAGTGTCCTTCTGTATTCGATAGAACATCAGCAATACGATTGCGGAAAGATGTAGCCCACAGTAGATTGGGAGGAACCACGATGTAAGTAAGACACGATGATCATGGCTCATATCTGCCGCCGTTACAAAGGATTCCATCCCCACGATGGACACAATAATCCCTGCTAAGAAAATGCCACCGGCCGAAAAAGCTTTAGCGGCGAATCCGCGTGTGGCATAGAAAAGCCCTTCTGAGCGACGACTCGTATCGATTTCGCTATCTTCTACCACGTCAGCCATCATGGAGTCTAACATGACGCCGTTGATAATCAGACACACGACCTCAATGACGATAAAAGCGCTATAAAAAAATAGCGAAAGCCAGCTACCCATTGCCGGCCAGAAACCGATTAAAAACAGCAAATAAGGTACGGGGGTTAGAAATATGAAGCAGGAAATTGCGAATATAGCAATCTGACGTTTACTGAAAATCCGTCCAATTGGGGGGATAAGAGCAATAGAGATCAATGGTGAAACGAGCACAAATACTCCTGTCATCGCGATCTGAGTTCCACTGAATCCGAAAAAGTAGTTGGTGTTGTAAAGATAAAGCGCCGCAAGCATGCCACCGGCGATACCGGTTAGGAGGCCGTTGAAGAAGAGGACAGCGAAGTTCTTATTCGCTAATGACTGCACAAGCTCTCTGAATGCATGCACTAGTACGGCCCATAGGTTGTTGTCTGATTCGCTCTTTTCAGGTCGCGGGAGTGCCGCGAAGTACTTTTGTGTGCCGAGCGAAGAAATCAGAATCGCGATTGCTATGAGAGTCGCGCCAACCCACGCGTAAATTGCGTAACCAGTATGGACGGACATGCCATAGTGACCCACCCATAGGAAGAAATTAATGGTGTGTAGACCATTTCCACCCAGCCATCCGAACGCATGACGCATCGAAAGCCATTCACTTCGGCCTTCATATTGTGAAACGAGCTCTGGCAATTGAGCAACCGAAGGCACCTCTACAAGCGTGGTTGAAGTACGGATCAGAATAGCGAAGACGAGGACGTACCAGAACATCAGATCGTCAGTCATTTCCATTACGGGGTTGAACATCCCCCAGAATGACAATGGAAGGAGAATCAGAGCAGCGTACATGAACGGGTGTCGGCGGCCCAAACGTGAGGAGGTCTTATCCGACCAGTGACCGAGGATCAGGTCACTCACGGCATCCCAAAGCATCGCGACACCTAAGGCACTTGCGGCTACGTAGCCCGGCATTCCTAGGACTTGAGTCGTGAATGGAAGCAGTAAATAACTAAATGCGTTGTTTTTTATGCCGAAAGCGGCTGACGCGGAGGACCAATACCAAAAAAGTGGATTACGAGTAGGCGATTGGGGTGTGGTCATTGATTTCGGTTAGTAGATTGAGTAGTCGTAGACAGAAGAGACAACTTAATCAAGCGACTCGGATTATGGGTGTAAGAGCACATCCATTGTTTCGTCAGTCCTCGATCTAAGGTTTAAACTCGCTGATGATCTCCGAGATCGAAGCTTTTGCGTCTCCAAACAACATGCGCGTGTTTGGACCCATGAACAGTGGATTATCAACGCCGGCGAATCCCGAAGCCATGGAGCGTTTCAAGACAAATACAGTCTTAGCATCGTCAACGTTGATGATGGGCATTCCGTAGATCGGGCTTCCTTCGTCGTCTCGTGCGGATGGATTCACGACGTCATTGGCTCCTATGACCACAGCGACATCGATCGACGGTAATCGCGGATTTATGTCATCCATCTCAACGAGCTGGTCGTAAGAAACATTCGCTTCTGCGAGCAGCACGTTCATGTGGCCAGGCATGCGGCCAGCAACAGGATGAATCGCGTAGCTAACCTCGGCGCCATGAGCCTCGAGCAATTCACCAAGTTCGCACACGACGTGCTGTGCTTGAGCAACAGCCATCCCATATCCAGGTACGAACGTAACGGAGTTCGCCGCTTCAAGTATTAGATAGGCATCACCAGCGGAAATCGGTTTGACTTCACCTTCTACTTTCATTGCAGTTTTTACGGCACCGAATCCGCTGAACAACACGTTACCGAGTGAGCGATTCATTGCTTTGCACATGATGTTCGTAAGGATGATGCCTGCTGCACCGACCAGTGAACCTGCAACGATGAGGATGATGTTGTTGATAGCGAAGCCAGCAGCACACGCGGCTAAACCTGAATAACTGTTTAGTAGTGAAATCACGACAGGCATGTCCGCTCCGCCGATTGGAATCACCACGAAAATTCCAAGAATGAGCGCTAGTCCGATTACACCGTAGAGGTACGGCGATTGAGCGGAAGGCTCAAGACAGAACATCACGGCGCATGCAAGCAGCGCAAGCAATAAGAGCGTGTTAACAATGCGTTGACCGTTAAAGACGATTGCTCGTGATGTCATGACTTCCGAGAGCTTGCCCCATGCTATGACGCTGCCAGCAAACGTCACCCCACCGATGATCACTGAGAGTGTGACGGTTATTGCGACAAATAAACCGTAAGAGTCAAACAATGCTGCCCACGCAACCAGGAGACTCGCGGCACCACCGAATCCATTAAAGACTGCGACCATTTCAGGCATGGAAGTCATGGCGACCAGACGGGCTGCAGATGCGCCGATGACGCTTCCAATCACGGCGCAGACCGCGATCCAATACCAAGTAAGAATCCCTTCGGATAGGAGCGTCACGACGATGGCGATCAGCATCCCTACTGCGGATAGGAAATTACCTCTACGTGCCGATTCCGGGTGTCCAAGCATCTTCAATCCGAAGATGAAGAGTCCCGCTGCTACGATATAGGCGGCGTTGATGGCAACTAGGTTTAACACAAGCAGTCTAGGCTATTCGTCTGTTTTTTCAGTGCGCGATCTGAACATACCAAGCATTCGATCGGTGACTAAGTAACCGCCTACAACATTTATCGTGGCTAAAACAACCGCCGCAGCACCGAGCCACGTTGCTAGCGTGGTGGTTTCACTGCCGCCGGAGGCTAGCAACGCGCCGACGATCGTAATCCCAGATATCGCGTTAGCACCGGACATTAACGGGGTGTGAAGTGTTGCCGGCACCTTTGAGATCAGTTCGAATCCAAGGTAGATCGCAAGCACCAGAATAAGTGCTAGATAGACAAACGTAAGATCCATCGCGTTAGAACATTTCCTTGAGTCTTTCGTTTACGACTTCGCCGCCACGTACAACAGTCGAGGCGTCGAGTATTTCATCGTCGACGTTTAGATCGACCTTACCAGGGTCATCGGTTTTGAATTCATTTAAGTATTCGAATAGATTGGACGAATACATCTCGCTTGCGTGGCCGGCGACTTGGGACGGCAAATTTCCCATGCCAATGAGTTTGACACCGTTGATGTCCACGATTTCATCAAGCTTGGATCCTTCGACGTTTCCGCCTGTCTCCACGGCCATGTCGATTACCACACTCGTCGGTTGCATCGCTTCGATCATATCGAGCGAAACAATCCGAGGAGCCGATCGACCAAATACCTGGGCCGTCGTAATCACGATGTCAGACCGGGCAATTGCAGCTGCCATTCCTTGACGTTGTAATTCTTGCTGTTCGGCTGTGAGTTCCCGAGCGTAGCCTTGTTCGGTTTGACCGAGTTCCCCGAGATCGATTTCGAGGAAGCGTGCACCAAGACTCTGTACTTCCTCTTTGACGACCGGACGAGTGTCGAATGCTTCGATGCGCGCACCTAACCGATGTGCAGTAGCAATCGCCTGTAAACCGGCAACGCCTGCACCGATGACAAACACACGAGCTGGCGAAAGGGTTCCCGCGGGCGTCATCATCAATGGAAAGATGCGTGGTAGATAGAACGCTGCAACAACGATGGCCGCGTAACCTGCCAAACTCGCTTGAGACGATAGGCCATCGAGCTTTTGCGCTCGGGTGCTACGTGGCACCATATCAAGCGATATCGCGTCTACATTACACTGGGCGAATGCGGAAACCGTATCTTGAAAGCGAAATGGATCTAAGAATCCGAGATACGTTGATTCTTCTGGAAACCAGGAGATCACCTCGGGTGAAGGAGGTCGTACGGCGAGCACGATATCTGCGTAACGCAGTGCTTCATCTGCGTATTCCGTAAGGGTCGCGCCAGCCGTTTGGTAAGCAGCATCGGTAAAACCAGCTTCCTCGCCACACCCGTTTTGAACGGTGACGTCAAAACCTAGGTCTGTCAGTTTTTGCACAATCTGAGGAACTAACGCAACGCGCTTTTCTCCAGGCCAGGTTTCCTTGGTCGTAACGATCCGCATCAAAAACGAAGTAACGAGTAGAACTAGAAAGGCGGAAGAACTTGCGATGAATTAATGCAGGCTATATCCGCACGCCGCATTTTACGGTCGCATCGCGCAAGTAAGTTCGTCCAATTGAAATCGTGTCATGGACTTCTCCGCGCTCGAATAGCTTGCAGAAGCATTCGAGTGACTCCATACGGTTGCCTCCTATCGGATTCCTAGCGACGGTACGCATGATGATGTCTGTGGCAATCGAATTACTGGGAAATCGGAAGTCGCCTAAATTGGAGCTAACGTCAATTTAGGTGACCTAATTTGACGTTCGATACAAAATAGTTACGGTAGGTTCGAGGAATTAGCTCGGTCGACGACTAGACCTCACGCCTAATCAATCAGACGCACCGAAGGGAAAGGTGATTGTCACGACGCAGTCGCGTTCACGTCGCCAAGGCGACGTTCAAGTACGTCACATCGGGGAGTTTCTTACCAATCCACATTTGGTAGAACTGTTTTGAATATAGAGTGGCAGTGAGACGCAGTTGTTGTCATCGTTCATATTCATGGGTCATTAATGTCACGCCTCCGCAATATTGACGAACCTTTGATAGTAGCTCCCTTCCTTATTGAGGAGCTCTGCGGGCGAACCCGTTTCGATTACCTGACCTTGATCGAGAAACAGAATACGGTCGGCCTGTTCGATGGTCCGAATCCGGTGAGCAATGACGAAATTGAGTCGCTTTCGTGAAGTCTTCAATGTGTCAAGCAGCAGAGTTTCGTTCGCGGGATCAAGTGCAGCGGTGGGTTCGTCCAGAATCAAGATAGGCGCTTCGCTCAACAGTCCCCGTGCGATGCTCAGGCGTTGTTTCTGACCGACCGAAAGTGTACCGCCACCACGACCTATCTTTGATTCAAAACCCTCTGGCATCGCCTCGACAAATTCGAGTGCACCGACCAATTGACACGCTTGCCTCATCTCGGCTAATGTCGCGTCTGGCTTCGCTACTCGAAGATTGGCGGTCACCGTGTCTGTCAGTAACTGATGCTCCTGAAATACGTACGCGACGTTCGTTCGCACACTTTGCGTATCCAATGTTGCTAAATCGACATCATTGAGTAGCACTCGACCTTCGGTCGGTTGTAGGAATTTCGGAATCATGTATGCAAGCGTGGTCTTACCTGCGCCGCTAGGTCCCACAATCGCGATCGTCTCTCCGACCTGTGCTTCGAAACTCACTTCTTCTAGTGCACGCCTGCCATCGGCGTACAAGAATCCGACACGCTCGAAACGTATCGAAAAGTCACCTTCAATTCGGTTCGCGTGCGAGTGTTCATGTGGACGATCCACTTTTTCGACGTCGTGATCCATCGCAAAGAACACACGTCGAGCAGCTGCTGCGTTGTCTTGCTGGTCGATCCAGATTCGACCAAATTGCATCGACGTCTCGTATAGCAAGCTATACATACGGAGCACGACAGGTCCATCTCCAAGCGTGAGATCGCCTCTCACGATCCCAGAGAAAATCACCCAGAACCCAGCGGTCGCGAACACCAAGTGAACGTTTTCGGCAATCCATTCAACGACGTACAAAACCCAGACCAATAGCAAACTTTGGCGAAAAGACTCGCGACTAGCTTCTGCGAATTGCTGACGCTGCCGATCGGTGCTTCCGAGACTCTGTACGGCTGCGACATTCTTAAGACCTTCCTCGATTTCATTGGTGGTCGCACTCCCTGAGGCTCTGCTCGCCTGACTTACTCGTCGCGCCCATTGTGCGAGCGGCGAAGTGGCTACGAGCGTAAGAAGAACTGCAGAAAAGCCAATCCAAACCAGCGACGGTGCGACGCCCCCATACACAGCCGCTAATACCCAAAGATTCGCACCGACACTGATCACCATCGCAAGCGGATTGAGCGTTAAGGCATGACAAATCGCCGCTATTGAAGGGGCATCGTGTAGTACGCGAAACAAAGCATCGCCTGTTCGTTGCAGACTAAGTGTTGGTATAGATTGGTATGAGAGGCGCCAAAACGTCATACGACGCACGTGGTCGGTTATACGCTGTGATAGTCGAATCGCTATGCAAAGGTCAAGCAGACCCACGAGCCCATGTGCCGCACTTGAGCCCGCACTGATCTTGTTCTCAGAGCGTGTAGCGACATCCGCACCTTCGGCTAGATTTGCCTCTAGCAACGTGTTGCCAGAGTATCCAACAAACAAGAACATGATGCTGAGGAATATCAGCGTATAGAGCGTGACGGTAAGGGGTTCCATACCTGCTACGATGTCGAGAAATGGCACCATGAAGCCGGGAAAGAGGAGTCCTTCGGCGCCGACTTCGATCGGTTGTTGCATCACACCATGATCAACGACGATTTTGAAAAGCCAAGGGACGATCAGACCTAACGCGTAGATCACCACTATGAGACCGACGCGCGCACCAACCAAGCGTCGCTGTGGCCATAAGAAACTCAGTGAACGATTGAACAACCCGATCACGTCGCCCGTTGCTACTTCCGGCCTAACATCGAGTCGGTCGTGATACGTATGTTCAGACATGCGTGGTCTCTGCGGTTGCGACGAAATCGGCGTAACGTCCCTGTCGATTCATCAATTCCTCATGGCTTCCAGCTTCTACCACTTTTCCTTCAGCCAAGAACGCGATGTGATCCACATCTTTGATCGTCGACATACGATGCGTGATAACGAACACGACCCGTCCGTGCGCCCAATCCTTGAGATTTGCCAAGAGTCGCTGTTCCGTTTCTGCGTCAAGTGACGAAGTGGGTTCATCCAATACCAGTATGGGTGCGTTCCGAGACAGCGTTCGAGCGATCGACAGTCGTTGTTTTTGTCCGACGGAAAGCAACGCGCCACCAACCCCTAACTCCGTCTCAAATCCATTCGGTAATGCTTCGATGAATTCAAGCGCGCACGCGACGGCTGCGGCATCGCGGATTTCTTCGTCGGTGGCACTCGGAGTGGTGTAACGCAAGTTGTCAGCGATCGAGATAGGGAATAACACGTTTTCCTGAAGTGCGATCGCTACCGCTGATCGGATGTCATTTACTCGCATCCTAGATAGACTGATGCCATTAATCTGAACACTCCCCGCATCAGGATCGAAGAGACGTAGCAGTAATGCCATGGCGGTCGATTTACCGGCTCCGGACGTACCAACCAGTGCAGTGACTTGACCTACTTGGGCGGTGAGATCAAAACCATTCAAGACCAATCGCTCCGGTTCATATCCGAAACTCACAGATTCGAACTTCACGCTATCGACCCCTTCCGGAAATGCGATTGGATCGGCTGGATCTCGCACTTCCGGTTGTTGGGATAGCAACCAGAACGCTCGACCTAAACCGACTGCCATGTCTTGCGCATAGCACCAAAGTCGTACGAGATTCTCAAAGCTGAATGTGAACGCCGCGACCGCCCCTCTACGAGCTTGGTGAGCGGCGACCGTCCAACCGGTGACCGTCATCCCTAGCAAAACCAACAGCGACGCTCCAAATACCATGTCTTCGCGTAATACAAATTGAGTGGCGACGTAATCGGTCGCAAACAGCGTTACCGCGAGTAGAAACGAAGCCACAACTTTGACGGTCGCGAAATCCCGTCGTAGCCTGAAGGCGTTATCCAAGGCCAGGAGTGATTCTTGCTCAAAGCGAGCGAGGTTCGTACGTTCAAACTGATACGCTTTGATCGCTTGAACGCTCTGAAAAGTTTCCTGCACACGTGTGAACAAGGCAGCATTGGAGCGACGCGCGGCTTGGCTCCAAGTCCTTAACCTCGGTGTGTACCAAATAGTTAGAGCTATGACGATACCGCTCGCGACGCAGAGCAGAAATGCAAACCAAGGACTAAATAAAACGGCGATGGTAAGTTGCAACATCAACGTCATAATCGCGATGATCGGTTGCACAACGACATTGTCGACTACCGCGGTCACCATAGCGCTGTCTTGAAACACACGATAAATGCCGTCCCCGGCGGACGTTGTTGCATGAAAGCGCAAGCTCAACTCCTCTGCATTACGCACCATGTCGACCCTTAGTGCTTGGTTGACGCGTTGCAGAATCCACGTCTTGTAGACAGAAATCAGTGTGAAAGCGCTCGTCGTCATGATGATGATCCCGCCCGCGACGACGAGAAATCGAAACAGGATTTCCATGCGGGCGTTATCCGTTAGTGAAGCAACAAGGACGTAATCCGCTACGGGTAAAAACATGACTGCCGCCTGAGCTTGCGAGAGCGGTTCACGGCTGCCAACCGAGTCCCAAAGGATGTCGAAACTCATGAACCCAACGGCTGTAGCGAAGCCGATCATGCCCAAGTTCAGTGCGAGCAGCGCAAGAAAATGACGTAGTTGTGGAAGTATGTAGGGCCAAGTCGACAGGTAAATCCGACCTAGTCCCCTAAGGTTTAAACGCAGCGCCTCGAATTCATCGGGCGGAGTTGCGTTGTCGCGCGTTTGATTCAACGCGTAGTTGCGCTTAGCGCCGGTGGATGTTGCTGCCTCCGTACAGAGCCAACGTATCGTACGTTCAAATCCGTTGGATGGAAAAAATGCGAGACCAACTACCTGACACGCTAGAACGAACGAAAGATGTGCAGAGAGAGTTCTTTCAATTGGGGTACTCGGCGAAACACGCGATGCTCTCGTCTAATGTGATCCAGGGCGCTCTTGAAGCTGTAAAGATATTGGCGCTTGGTCGTATACCTGGATCACTATCAAGTGAACCCGCCGGGATCTGCATAGAGTCGGCATCACGCTCCCTGGCAACGAGTGAGCCACAATGTCGGCAGAATGCCGTACCTTTGACACGCGCTTCCGGCATCTTGTAGTTCACGACATTGGATTCACCAGCGATCCAATGGAATTTGTCGCTGGAAACGAAAACGAACGTCCCGTACCCGGCTCTCTCCTGTCTTTGACATCTCGTGCAGTGGCTATTCATCATCCGATCTGGTTCGCCTTCGTACTCGAATCGGACGTCGCCGCATAGGCTGCTGCCTGCAGTGCTGTTTTCGTTGTTGGGCTCTCGTGTTTCTTGTGCAACTTGCTTGCTGTTGTCCCAACCGGGTGGCCTCTGTTTGTTTTGCTCGTGTTCATCCTCGATTGCGTGCCTCGGCGCTTTCGAACCGACAAATAAGTGGAGTGCTGGTGTTTCGCCGGAGTCTCCTGATACGTTACCCATCGGGATGTACGCAGCACCTTCGAGCTTCTCTGGAGCTGGTACCACGGAACCGCACTTCGCGCAGAAATTCCGCGCGCCGAATTCCGATGACCTGTAACGAACGACGTGCTCGACGCCCTTGACCCAGTGTACTGCTTCGGGATCGAACATCCCAAATGTCGCGAATGCGCCCCCGTGTAATTTCCGACACATGGTGCAATGACAGTGCATTAGCAATTGCGCGTTTGTAGTCAATTCAAAAACAATGTCACCGCAAAGGCAGGTTCCGCTTAGCAAGATACTGGTATCCGAGTCGGGTTAATTGCTTTCATCATACAAGACCGAATTAGAGGTGGGGACGTCGATTAGCTTGTCGCGATATAGTTCGTTGTTCTTTCTGAGAAACTGTGGGAATCCAAATGTCGTATATCGACGGATTCGTTATCGCGGTGCCGACCGTGAATAAACAAAAATACATTCAGCACGCACACCACATAAATCCGCTATTTAAAGAACTAGGCGCTACACGGACGATGGAGTGTTGGAGTGACGACATCTCTGACGGGACTTTGACGGATTTTCGTAAAGCCGTAAAAGCCAAGGACGACGAATCGATCGTATTCGCGTGGTTTGAGTGGCCAGATAAAGCGACGCGCGACAAAGGCGTCGCCAGGATGCACGAATTAGCACAGACGGATGAACGGTTCGACGAGTCGAAATATCCCGTGCCATTTGACGGCACTCGGATGATCTTCGGCGGTTTCGAGAACATCGTCGAAATCTGATCTGAAGTGCCCATGATGCACGACATGGATTGAGAGATCTGTGTCTTAGTTCGACGTTATCCACCAGGAATCGAACGTGATTAAGTGCGGGATGAGGGATTTGATCTTTGTAATTGACGACTGGTTTGGTTCGCATTCGCTCTCGCGCAGATCGTCTTTTGGCGGTCCGATACGATGTCAGTGTTGAGTCAACCGAACCGCGGATCGATGAGCGCTCCGATGTACTTAGCGGCCTTGGCGAAGTCTGGACCGTCTTCCTCGTAGCCGTTGAATTCGAACTGGGAGCACAGCCGCGCGAAACGTTCGCCGTTGCGTTCAATCATCTCGGGGGTGACGTTTTCCTTGATCCGTTCCTGACGGGTGATGTAATTTCGAGCCATGTATACCGCCAGGTTCAAACGCACTCCGGGGACCTCGCGCTTAAACGCGCCGTGCCAGGTGTTGCCGTGATAGACGATGGCAGACCCGATAGGCACCTCGACAGGAACTACAAATGGATTGGTATGAGGATTCCCCTCATCCGGGGTCGGGTTACGACCAAGCCGGTGGGTACCGGGAATGATCGCCAAACACCCATTCTCTTTGGTGTAGTCTTCGAAAGCGAAATTGCAGTTGGCGACGATGCTTTCCGATCGGAACGGTGTGGGACCGGGCGTGTCGCAGTGCAGAGGAAGATGAGGGTTGTTGGGTGCACGGACGTGGCTGGTCATGCTGGATATGGTTAACGATTGACCGAGTAAATACGTCATGAGCGCGAGCATCACCTCGTTCATCAGGATCTGCTCGAAAATCTCGTCCTCGAACAATAAAAAGTGCGCGAGCGGCAACGGCGGCCCGTCGTAGGTTTTGAGATTGGGGCGTGATCTGGTCTTGCGCTCGATTTGATCAAGGATCGCAGCCTGCGCGCGAGCAACGGTGTCTGCGTCGAGCAATGAGGGAACAACCGTGTAACCCTCGCTCTCCAATTCGATCACGTTGTCGTTTAAGCCGAGACGCTCGATCTCGGCGAATACCTCCGTGCGCGGAAATGTCCTTTCCCCCGGCTTGTCGGTGGTAGTCATCGCGTCTGTTCCCCTATCATGCTGTGGTGTTCGGTCAGTGTGTAGTCGCGTTAGGAGAGCGGAAATTCAAAGCTTACGAGCGTCGAGCAATCATAGTGTTCAAACGTGACTGCGCTCCGGAGCCTGGCGATAACCATTGCGGCAGGTGAGAGACTTCGAGAGCAGGGGGACTGTGATTCGACAGCTAGCGAATGATCAGAGGCGGGTTCAGAACGATCGCAGAAGTCTGAACCCGGTATTTTTCAACTGCTTTGCGTTAAGCGGCTACGAGAAGGTACTAGAAAAAGACGAACGACCTTACTACGACGTTCTTCCGGCAACGAGCGTCTTCAGGTGCAGTTGGGTCGACACATGCAGAATGAAATGACCAACGCGAAACAGAACCATCAGTGACTGAGTCGTAACACTTGAGCATCGACACTTCGTTCGATTTCTGTTGAGGGAACCAATACCACTCGTGTTCACGTCGATACGTGAATCGTGTGGTCTCGCCAACGCGATCGTCATAAATTCGATAGTTCGTTATGTAGGGTTGGTCCGCGAACGAAGGCCAAGCACACAAAACAAACGGATATTGCTCGACGGTCTCCATCGGTTTCGCTAGGTTGATCGACATGAAGCGCTTCGACATTTTTTCGTCGGCTTCTTCTTCAGTGTAGTTTTGTGTTCGTCCGAAATTGCGGAGATTTTTGGTCAGCAGTTCGCGGCAACGAACTCTTCCGCTGTTGTCGTTAAGGTCGTTGTGCACAAGATTTGCGTATCCGCGGTTTACGCCTGGATTCTTGTTATCCTGATCTTCGCGATGATCGCCTTCGTAATCCTTATTGAACACGTCGTGGTTGTAGACGAGTGCATCGGTAGCTCCTGGAAAGAAATCCAGAAGTAGCTGCTCGATTTCAGGATAGAAGATCCTTTCAACTTCTTCAGAATCGTAGAAATTGCGGCACTTTGAATCTAAGTGTGCTAATGAAACGCCAAGTCGGTCCATGCACTCTGGACTGCTAGGCGAGAGACGAGGGTAGTACGCCTCCATACGTCTTGCGTCACGCAGTATCTGTGGGAAATAAAGGCATCGTCGACCAATATCCCGTTCCTCAACCCGTACCCGCTTTGCGTCTTCTTCTCGAGACGGATCACGCCAGAAAGCATTGGAAGATACGATGGAGTAGGAGGGTTGCTCATGGACGGTATATCGCAACGGTAATGCGACGCCGCCTTCCGGTGCTTCGATGTTGTTCTCTCGAATGTAGTCCATGCATTCGTCGTACGTTCGAAACCCCTTACCCCATTTCGTCTCGATCGGGCCTGGCGGCGCGTTATCGATCAGATCAATGACCGCTTGACCTCCTCCATCTTCCATAAGACGAAACGCATCTTGCATCGCGACTGCCGTACCCGCATCGCCGTTCCTATCGAACGACATGTAGGAGACGCCGCCGTTTGTAGCGATTGGTGCGGGCTGACCTCTGGTAAGTTGGAATTCAGGCACATACGCATTAGTTTCTGCGTTATGGCTTTCTACAGTATCTTGCGTAGCGGTGTTAGATGCGTTCATATTGGGTTCGAAACTTCGATTCAAGAATTATCACATACCACCAAAGGCGTGGTATCTATGTATGAGTAGCACGACGCTCGCATATGAAAAGCTGCGAACGTTCGTCGTCAAATGCTTCGGGCGTCGGTCTTTAGTACCAAGGTGCCTTGAGCTGAGATTGTGCGATCCGCTCGATCAATTTTTCCTGTAAATCTGAAACAGTGTCGCGGGGCACATCGCCATTGACGTAGTTATGCGTCTCGAACTCATCAGCGTTCTGACTTAACAGGTAATAGGGCTCACCTTCTCGATTCAGCATCATCTTGAATTCACCATCGGTAATCATGAACTCACCACTGAATTGCGACATGCCAGATCGTTCAAGTGTGGCATCCGACTCCCACGACGAAACGAGCGACTGGCCGAATTGTTGATACTCTAACTCACCACCCGCAAGCTCAATCACCGTCGGTCCTAGATCGATATTCTCGACGGGTACGTCGATTACTTTGCCGCCGTTGTTAGCCGTTTTCGGCGATCGGAACAGCAACGGTACTCGCGCTGAACTGTTCAAGAAGTTCATCTTGTAGATCAAGTCCCAGTCACCGTTCATTTCGCCATGATCTGAAGTAAATGCAATGACGGTGTTGTTGAGTTCACCGCGCTGCTCGATCGTCTCCAGTATTTCGCCGATCTGGTCGTCGATCAACGTCACGTTGCCAGCGTAATTAGCTCGCATCGCAGCTTGATCGCCGTCGTCGAACTTCGGGGTTCTGCGTTCCATGTAGGTGTCGAGCCAACCCTGTGGTCGCTTATTCGCATCCGCTTCAGCTGGTCGCGGTTGCGGCTCAGGCATCGCAGCGGGATCGTACATGCTCGCATAGGGTTCTGGCGCGTCCCAAGGTTCGTGAGGTCCACCGAAAGTCACCCAACAAAACCAAGGTTGATTGTGATCGTATGTCGAGAGATACTCTTTCGCCTTCTGTCCAACGTAAACGTCTGCGTATTCCTCCAAAGGCAGTACGGAAGGACGTGCAACATGTGGCTTGTTCGCGAATCGTTCGGCGAAATCCGCGCGATAGGCTTCGAGCAGACCTTTCTCCTCCCACCTCGCAGTCATATGGCTCATGACTGCAGCACTCGCTCTAGGTCCACCAATTTCGTCAACGTCGTCAAGACCCCATGCGTGCAGCAGGTACTCGCGATCACGCAAGTCGCCTCGATGGGGATGAAGATGGGTCTTTCCAAAGATGCTCGTTCGGTAGCCCATATCCCTAAGCACGCGCATCCATGTTTGTGCAGACTCGGGCAAGGCGTACTGAAGGTTCGTCCATACATGGGTGTTGTGCGGATACAAACCAGTCGCCAAGGTCACACGAGCCGGGATGCAAATAGGTGTCGTCGTTGAGCAATTGGTGAAACGGACACCTTCGGCTGCGATTCGATCCAGATTCGGCGTTTTAACCCACGCATCTTCACTAGCGCAGCTCATGGCATCGGCACGCTGTTGATCCGTCATCAGAAACAGAACGTTCGGTTTTGTCATGTCTTTCTCAAGGTCAATGCGAAACGTTTCGAATGCGCTATCGGTGGATCACGCAGCAATACGCACGGGTAGTTCGCGAATCCCGTGTATGAAGCACGATTGGAGGTATACGGGATCGCCATCCAGTTCAATTCTGTCGAACCGATTCTCAATTTCTTCCCAAAGAACCCTCAACTGCATCTCGCCCAGCCGATTGCCCATACATCGATGGATTCCAAACCCAAACGAAAGATGGCTCCGAACGTTATCGCGGTCGATGATGAACTCATCGGCGTTCGGAATGACTTCCTCATCACGATTGCCCGAGATATACCAGAGCGCGACTCGATCGCCTTCACGAATCGTTTTACCTCTGACTTCTGTGTCCTTTAATGCAGTTCGTGCCATATGTGCGACGGGTGTCTGAAAACGGATCATCTCGCACACCATATCGGGGATCACGTCGCGGTTTTGTTTCAGTTTCGCGTATTCGTCTGGGAACTGATTTAAAGCCAATACACCGCCGCTGATACTGTTGCGCGTCGTGTCGTTTCCGCCGACGATTAACAGTAGAACATTCCCCAGATACTCATTGGGCGGCATGTCTTTTGTCGCTTCACCAAACGCGAGCATAGAAATCAGGTCGTTACCAGGTTCTTTTTGCTTCAGTTTTTCCTGCCACACTTCGGCAAAGTAAGCGTGGCACTCCCAAAGGACCTTAAATGCGTCTTCGATCGTGTCAAAAAACTCAATATTCGATGCGTTTTGAATGGTGTCAGACCAATCAAGAAGCTTGAAACGGTCTTTTTGTGGAACGTCAAATAACTGTGCCAGCATCTGTCCCGTAAGTTCCCTAGAGACGTGCTCGACCCAGTTGAATGTCTCGTTGCGTGGTAGTCCGTCGAGGATGGTTTGTGCACGCCGTCTGATGTCGTTCTCTAGC
>JAPOVY010000114.1 GCA_026707905.1 Gammaproteobacteria bacterium
CACGCCGATTCCCAATTTCATACGTCCGTTTGATAAATAGTCTAGCGTGACTGCATGCATGGTGGCGCTCGCCGGTGATCGTGCGGAAATTTGCATGATCGAAGTACCGAGATTGATTCGTTCTGTATTAGCGCCGATCCATGCTAATGGCGTAAAGCAGTCAGAACCGTAGATTTCCGATGTCCAAATCGTGTCGTAGCCAAGATTCTCCGCAAATTTGGCGTGTTCGATGATCGTGTTGCCACCTGGTGGTCCCATCGGACCGACGCCTAGGCTCAGTTTCATGAAGTTCTCCTCATAATAGTCTGATTTATTTTGGTTTTATCACTTTTGCAGTTTACGTGCGATATTAGCCGGTTGATCCGAAGCGCATCAGACCCTCTTGCATGCACGTTGCGGCAAGTGCGCCATTTTCTGTATAGATCCTTCCTGAGGCTACACCTCGGCCGTCACCCGTCCACTCAACTTTCTGATCGAATAACAACCACTCGTCCGCACGTACGGTTTGATGAAACCACATTGCGTGATCCAAGCTGGTCCCGTCGAAATCCGAATCTTGCCATCGCTTACCGTGTGGCAACGTGATATGGTCAATCAAAGTGCTGTCAGAAAGATAAGCGATGCCGGCGTCATGTATGTGAGGATTTTCAGAAACGTCGCAGTTCAATTTCATCCACATCAACTGATTTTCTGTTGATGAACTTGGTTCACGTCGATGAGGCGGATTTATGTATTTAATCTCGAATGGCCGATTCTTGACATCTCGAATATAGTCGGGATCGGGCATTTGGTCCCGACAGAAGTCTGCGTAGGTGTAGTCGATCTCCTGTGGTGGCGGAACGTGTGGCGCTTTTTCGCCGACATATGTAGGGCTCGCCGACACGACCGCGTATGAACATACCATGTGAAATACTTCCTTGCCGTTCTGAGTCGCGATGACTTGTCGGTGCGAAAAGCTACGCCCATCGCGGATTCTCGTTACCGCATATTCGACTTGCTCGCTCGTGTCGCCGGGTCTCAAGAAATAACAGTGCAGCGAATGTACGGAGCGGTTAGCATCCGTCGTAGATTGAGACGCTGCCAACGCTTGACCGATGAGGAAACCGCCAAACATCCGATCAGCCTGATCGGGACTTCTCGCACCTAAGTAACAATCATTATCAGTGCACTGGAGACTGATAACATCGTCAAAACTAGGCATCGTGATTTGCCAAGCCGTGGATCCATTGAAGCGCGATATGATAGCTTGGCGGCATCAACAGGTCTGCTAGGTTAAGCAGCGACCGATTACATACGCGAAATGGATAGCGACATTACCATCAGAGAACCGATCCCTTACGACGCGGATCTAACGGAGAAAACGCAGCTGCGACTTTCGCGTTCGGAAGTAGCCGAGTTTAAACGAGACGGGTTTCTCGTCAAGCGGGGTCTGGTGCAGGCGGCCGATGAGTTCAAACATATAGTTGACTACGCGTGGGAAACTGTTCCAGATGGCGTGATGGCACGAGATAACCCTTCATCGTGGTCGGATGAGCCGCATAAGCGGTGGCCCATGAGTGAGGCGGCGCGGATTGGCGTACTACAAAACGCTACTTGGAAAATGCGTTCACCGCATGTCTACGGGCGAGAGAGTGCACTACTTGACACTACCGCAAATCATCCCCTTGTTCGCACTGTCGTTAGGCAATTCCTTGGCAATCAACTAGAGTGCGCTAAACGCGTTCGAGGTATCTACCTAGTCTTACCAAAGTTACCGGAGTCGAAAGGACGACTCGGCCCGCATGTTGACCACTCTGCCGCTCAGCTGAGTGCGATGGTCTTGATTGACGAAATCCCAGCCCGCATCGGTGCGTTCACGGTTTGGCCAGGTTCTCATTTGAGATTGCACCGATTCTGGACATCTTGTCAAGGTGCGCACTTTAATCAACGAGTGAAGAGTGAGTTTGATGAGGAATTCAAGGCGATCTTGAGTGATACAGTGCCCGTTGAATTCGTCGGTGAAGCCGGTGACGTGGTGTTCTGGCATCCGCGGTTGATTCATTCCGCAGGAGTCAACTATTCAGCTGAAACTAGCAATCCTAGAATCCGTTTTGCGATTCCCTGTGATTTCCAAAAATCTGGTTATACCTTCTATGACGATGACGATTTGGGTCCGGGTAGTAGGCACCAGTGGTGGGTCGACACACGACATTTTCGAGAGGATCCTGCGCCGACATTGACCAATATGTGGGACGATTGGTGTATCTAGGTATTAACAGGCAGTTCGAGTCCGATATCGGGCGAAACGGTACGCGGATCAAACTTTTGTTACCACTGTTTGAAACGGAAGTCTCTCAATTGCCGGAACGGTGGCGTTGTCCTTTGGATATCCAACGACGAGAAGTAGAAAAGGTCGTTCTCGCGAGGGTCGATTCAGTATTTCGTTTAGAAATCGCATTGGACTAGGCGTATGAGTCAGAGTGGCAAGTCCTGCATGATGCAATGCGGAGATTAAGAAACCCGTCGCGATACCGACAGACTCCGTCATGTAGTAGTTCTTGACCCGATTCCCTTCACAGTCGATCCCGAACCGTTCTAAGAAGATAGCAATCAACACAGGCGCTTCCGTTAAAAATGGCTTATTCGCGTCAGTACCAAGTGGTTCCAGTGCTTCAAGCCAATCATCTGGCGCACGTGTCGAGTAGAACTCTCGCTCTTCCTTCTCAGCAGCGACCCGTATACGACGTTTAATGTGCGAATCCTCGATAACAACGAAGCGCCACGGTTGCCGATTTGCACCGCTCGGTGCTGATGCCGCAACTCGGAGAGCGTCTTCAAGTACACTCGGAGGAATTGGACGTTCGTGGAAAGCGCGAACGGTTCGACGTTGAACCATATGTGCGCGGAACACCTGAGCTCGTTCCAGCATTTCCTCTTCTGCGAACCGCTGGAAATGCAGCCTTATTTCTTCCATGAAAGAACCGAACCGTTAACGCGTGACTTAACGTCGAAGTGAATTCTCATCGTAGCTCGAATAACAATGTCGACGCATGTTGGTGATGATAGTGTCTAATCTTGACCATAGCGACTCGCTCGAGCATATAGGCTAAACGAGGCTAATCCGACCTTACGGAGGACATGACGTGAGCGACACCGAACGAGAAAGCCAGTACCTCATCAAATTACGACGGCTCTGGAAGGGAACTCTCTACATCGGCATTGTTGCGGTGTACATCGCGATTGTTATTGGATCGCTTCTCTTGATCGCGTGGCAAGCTGGATTGCTTGTACTCAGTTTGGTGGCGTTATCCCAACTATTTCGCTATGTTGCTAGTGAAGTCGATCGAATCGGTTGGCTCCTACAAACTCAGAACCTCGATGACGACCGGACTCCGGATGACGAGGTCCAAAGTAACAGGACGAATAAGCTGCGACGGAACTTACTCGGACTACTCACGCTGCTAGTACAGTTGCCGAATCTCGCTCTGATCATCTACGTTTACGAGCATGTTGGATTGTTGTGGAGTGTGTCGTCTCTGCTTTTGCTAGGTCTCATTGAATCTATGTTTCAGGAAATTAGACGTGTGAACCGGAAGGTAGCCTATCGGGAGGCTAGTTACGGTTTTCAAGATCGTTCGATGCTGTCCACTAGCCATCACGACGTAACTCGTCAGGGACGGGCAGCAACATTGGAAGACCGTCTTGAGCAACTAGAGGCGTTGGTTGACGAAGGGAAAATATCTAGAGCAAGTTACGAGAAAGCGCGAGATAAATACTGGATTCGTCACGTGATGGAGTCCAGTGAATAGCCTCACTGGTAATCTCAGGATTTTGCTGCGCGTCTTAATGGTTTCAGAGGATCTCCATGAGAGTTGAACCTAACGAGAGAGTAAAGATGATCTTCTTGATCAAGCGTCGAGAAGGTTCTTCTAGGGATGAATTAATCATGCAGTGGTACAAGAACCACATGCCCGCTGTCATTGCGTCACAGGATCGTGCGATCGAGCAAGGCAGGGATGGCGCATCCCGCTACATAGCACAACTATTCAATACTTCGAATAAAGGCGATATGCGTTGGGACGGTATGGCGCAGCTTTGGTTTGCGGAACCGCAAAAACCCACGACGAGTGACCGAGATCGTGAACCAACGGATACGTTTCAACAGAAAGCGGAACCGTATTTTTCATGGGCGACGCGTGAATATGTGGTGATCGATGGATCGGCGCACTTGAGCGTTGCACCACTCACTCTGAATGATCCGTATCCGTCGACGAGGTCCGGTTTCTTTCGCGTGAATTACCTAGTTCCTGCGCAAGAAGATATCGATTACGACGCTTTTTACAAACATTGGCTAGACGTGCATGTACCCAACATCAACGACTGGATGAATCAGGTTGGTGGCTTCCGGTATGTGGTTAGCCACAGTATCTATCCTGAGCTTGCGCCCTACGCTGGTATGGCTGAACTCTATTTCCACGTAGAAGAGGATTGGCACAAATGTCAATCGTTAATGCGTGCAGATGGAATGGAGAAGTTTGTAGACAGTGCGCGCATGGACATCATGTTTGGCGACACCGAAATGGTAGGAGTACCTTAAAGTCTAGTAGCCAGGGAGTTCGCTGCAACTCCCGAATCAACTGAATGCTCATTCGTCCGTCATATTGATTAGACGTTCGGTCGCCGAGGCGTAGTCCTCCATAAATTCATAGACGACGGTACGCACGCTCTTAGCTTCGTTCATGAGACCGACGCCTTGACCGACAAAGTAATTAGCGAGTTGCTTAGCACCGTCATGGTTCGCTTGTGCGAGCTGGTTTATTTTTCGAAAAGCAGCTTCAGCAACGACACCTTGCAATGGCATTGGTAGTGGATCGGGGCTTTCCTCAGCTTGCCACGCATCGGTCCACGCACTCCGAAGTTGCCGCGTGTACTTTCCAGTTCGACTGCGTGATCGAACTGTCTGGCGAGAGTTCGCGACGAGCATCTTCTCTTTGACCACTTGCAGTGTTTCTGCCTCAGCAGTGGTAAGCCAAACCGAACCGGTCCATACTCCGTCAGCTCCCATAGCCATACACGCAGCCATCTGGCGCCCCGTCACGATACCGCCAGCCGCTAATACCACCATTCCAGAATCTTTGATTTCCTCGATGACTTCAGGTACGAGGACCATCGTTGAAACTTCGCCGCAATGTCCACCGGCTTCGGTACCCGCGACGATGATCAAGTCAATCCCGGCGTCGGCATGCTTGCTTGCGTGTTCTTTCGCACCGGCGAGTGCGCCGACTACAACGTCGTTTGCTCGCGCTCGTTCAATCATGAAATCGGGTGGAACACCGAGCGCGTTGACAACCATCTTGACAGGATGACTGAACGCAGCTTCAAGTACGGCGTCTGCGCCGGTCTTGCGCATGTTGTCGCCAACGCCGTCGCGCATCACGTCGTCCCAAAGATCGCTTGTGTCGATGTTGTGGCGCGCGAGCAATTCTTCAACGTACCGTTTGTGATCGAAGGGAATTCGATCCTCCAGTTCCTGTCGATTGAGTGCCGCTTCTTTACTATCCATGCTGGTCGGCACCAGAAGATCCACCCCGTACGGTTTACCATCGCAGTGTTCGTCTATCCAACTCAGTTCGATGTCGAGTGACTTTGGGGAATGCCCAACGGCACCTAGAACGCCGAAACCACCCGCGGCGCTGACCTCCGCGACGACGTCACGACAATGGCTGAACGCAAAGAGCGGAAACTCGATACCAAGTAATTCGCAAGCTCTGGATTTCATCGAAGTTCTCCGAGACGCATACCAAAATTATGCCAACCGAATATTGAATCTCGATCGCGATTCGTGCAAAAACGGCAGTATTTAGAATCCCTCAAACGCGAATGAGTCACGCAACTGGAATTGAGAGTGTCAGAAACAACGAAGCATCGGAACGACATCTACGGTGATATCGAGAACCGTAAAGCAAGCACGCCTGCGGTACCCGCAGCTACGGTCGCTTTGCTTAGGGATCACGATGGTGTCACCGAAGTCCTTATGTTGAAAAAAAACTCAAAAATCGCATTCGGCGGGCTCTGGGTGTTCCCCGGCGGTCGAATTGACGACGATGATTTCGATGCGTCAGATGACCTTGAACAAGCAGCACGAAATGCAGCAGTACGCGAAACGATTGAAGAGGCGAACATCACACTCGAAGGCGATGCGTTTCACTGGTTCGCGCATTGGACGCCGCCGGCCAGCACGCCAGTCCGCTTTGCGACATGGTTTTTCCTCGCGTGTGCGCCAAATGCGAGTGCTGAAGTACAGGTTGATGGTGGTGAGATCAAGGAGCACACATGGATTTCTCCAAACGAAGCTCTTCAGCGGCATGCGCGCGAAGAGATCGATTTGGCACCTCCGACCTGGGTGACGCTCTACCATCTGTCGAAGTACAGTCCGAGTGAGGAAGCAGTGGCTCACTTCAGAACGTTAACTCCGCGCTACTACGAGACCCACTTAGCCAAGGATCATTCAGGTACCCGAATCGCTATGTGGGAAGGCGACGCTGGCTATTCGGCTTTCGATGCGAACGCAGAGGGTGCAACACATCGACTTGTGATGGCTCCGAGTGGATTTAAATTCCTCCATTCTGCCGCGCCGTATTGAATACGAAAGTATTAAGCATGCTTACTGAATCAGACCTACAAAGATACGAACAAGACGGGTTCGTTGTACCGGACTTTCGCTTATCGAACGGGACGATCGAATCGATTCAGAGGAGTCATCGGCGACTGTTGACTAAATATCCGCAATTTGTGGACTACTGTCCGACGCTACTCAGTTACGACGTTAGTTTTCTCGACTATGCGCGGAATGACGGAATTCTCGATATGGTGGCACAGATTCTTGGACCAGACATCGCACTGTGGAACTCGAGCTTCTTCGCGAAGCCACCGAAGGTCGGAAGTCGCACGCCATGGCACCAAGATGGTGAATACTGGCCTATACGACCTCTCGCTACTTGCTCGGTATGGATTGCAGTTGACGATTCGAAAATGGTGAATGGTTGTTTGCAGGTTATTCCCGGTTCGCATCAGCGGCGCGAACTTAAAAACCACCATGTCAACAAAGCCGCTGGCTTGGCATTACCTCTAGAGCTGGACGCAGACGAATTCAACGAGAGTGAGGCGGTCAACATTGAGCTCGAACAAGGACAGATCTCACTTCACGACGTGTATCTGATGCATGCATCAGAACCGAATCAATCGGACCAACCGCGACGCGGAATGACGTTGCGATTTATGCCTACGACGTCAATTTACAGGCGTGATATTGAAATGAAGATGGGTGGTAGTGCACTAGCGCAACAGCGGTCTTTGTTTTTGATGCGTGGAAGGGACGTATCTGGTGAAAACGATTTCCGAGTCCGCTCAATTGCGCATTCCTGAAGTCGGACGGTGCCGTATTCGAACCCTAATCGCCGATACCGTAAGGTGTGGCCCACGATAGCCCTTCTTCGACAGTCGTTTTAGGTCGGTATTCGCAACCGATAAAACCCTTATAAGCAAGAGTTTCGAGTAGATCGAACAGATACTTGCAATTGACCTCGCCAAATTGTGGCTCATGACGTCCGGGTAAACTCGAAAATTGGACGTGCGCGATACGATCGATGTGATTTTTTAGCGACGATCCTAAGTTACCTTCCATGATTTGTAGGTGATAGAAATCAAACTGCAACCCGACATTCGCATTTGTCATGTCCATGAGTTCGATTGCCTGAGCGGATGTGCCTATAAGGTAATTCGGGGTATCAACCTGATTCAGTGGTTCTACGAGCAGTTGCGTTGATGAACCTTTCAGCTGGTCAGTAGCCCAAGTCAGATTGCTTGCAAACGTCTCGAGATATTCGGAGCGATCCTTGGATTCCGGGCATACACCTGCCATGACGTGAATCATGGGTACGTTCAGAGCGATTGCGTATTCAATCGCTTGTGTCATCGCCTTCTTGAATTCGTCCACTCGACCAGGCAAAGCTCCGATACCTCGATCGCCGTCTTTAGCAGATCCCAAAGCTGCGTTGATCAATACGAGCTCCAGATTCAGTTCGTTCAGCCTGGCAGCGATCGCGTTTTTGTCGCAGCTGTAAGGGAATAGCCATTCCAAATACTTAAATCCGAGTCGTTCAATACGGTGAAGCCGGGCAAGTTCGTCCGTTTCGTCGAACATCGTTGACAGATTCGCTGCGAATCTCAGCATGACAATACTCACAAAGCGAGCGTAACTAAGAGTGCATTGTCGCTATTGTTGTTAGGTGACGGTGAGCGATGGTGTTAAAACGCTTGATTGTCCAATTCGTGTTCGAAGCGAGAACGCGCTTGAGCTATGGACGCCCGTCCGTTTCAAAATGTTTCTATAATGAAATCGGTTCGATATTTAAAAGTTAACTAAGTCTGGTTAATCTAAAGCCAGCTTTATTACCAATTAGGGTTCACGAGGGTTTTTATCGTGAGTGATCATGTTGGCGTTTTCATAGACGGTCGCTATTTACTACGATCTGGTGTTAAGACGCTATTAAATGAAGGGGTACCGAAGATTGTTCCCCATCGATTCAATGTTCTAGCATTTAAAAACGCAGTGATGACGTTGGTCGAACGTCTCGTTCCTGGTTCGCGCATCCTCAGAATCTACTGGTATGAGTGTGAAGCCGAAGAAGGCGATGTTGAATATCAACGCAGACTAATTCTCGCAAAAAACGGCATCAAACTTCGTACCTTTTCACACGAAACAGATGAAAACTCACTTGCGATCGCTACGTGCGACCGGATCAGCGACGATATTCAAAGCCTTGCTAATAACAGCGCGATAACCGACGCGCTGATCGTTAGCGAGAGTTTCGAGTTCGAGGATTTGATCGATGATGTACAGGGGAAAGGAATCCACGTTCATTTCGTCGAGGTTCAGCGACGTGAGCTTCTCCATACACTCGACTTGCGAACCAAGGTTGACACGTTTTCGCCTTGGACCACAGATAGTCTTGGTAACTTCCTGCTTCCGAATGTAGGTCGAGTACGAGAGGATCAAGATCGAATTCTGGATCCCCAGGAATATGACCTTCCCGAGCAGTTCTCAAACGAAGTGGAGCAAGAAGGAGAGACGGACGCCGACGTTGTTCAAACTTCAGACGAAATTGAGACTACCGCTGATTGGGCAGGTGAAGAAGCATTTGAAGATTTTGAAGTCGAGAGCGGTGAGTTTTCGACAGTCTCCGTTGAAACTGAAGTCATCTCACCGTTCGTGAGAGAGTACATCGAGAAGATGCTCGACCCCCAGGTTCGTGCCTGTGTCCAATACTGGAGCGTTGGTCGCCGAGACGTCCCAACAACACACGATAAGAGTGTACTCGCAGCATGTCGGGAGGGCATTCAGCGTAATCTGACCCCGGACGAGCGAAAGGTAATGCGCGATGAATTCATGCGTATCGTTAATCAGCAGTTCGTAGAACGTGGATTAGAAGCGGTTACTACCAAGCCGAACTTTCGTCCATCGTTTGTACCTACTCGTTTCCAGTCTGGGGCAAACCAAGGGGAAGGTCAATTCGGTAATCGATTTGGTGGTGGGTTTAACGAAGCAACGCCCGACGCGATTGACGACGTTGCCCAAACTGAGATTACGGAATACGTCGAGATTTTCGTTGCAGAGCTAAACGATGACGAATTGAGCTCTTGCTTAGCGTATTGGCAAGAAGGTCAGTACGGCGTTCCCTCTATGTTTGATAAAGGTGTGATGGCAATGTGTCGTCAAGAACTTGGTCGTAACCTCGGCGAACAAGAGAAATACTTCATGCGCGCTGAATTTAAGCGTATTGCAAACGAAATCGCGACCGAGCGAGGCGTTGCATAAAAACTATCTGGTAGCTAGTCCCGTAAGGATCAAGGATCGCGACGTTGAGTTAGAAATCAGCGATTCGAATCGGCACAGACGTTCTTTAAGACGTACCTAGCGATAGTAGATTTTCGACCGGCCGATAGAGTTCCTCGAGAAACAGGTTATCTTCTTCGCCGAGCTCTATTGATGCGGCGTCAATCAGCTGATCGAGTTGCTCGACTTTAGAGACGCCTACGATCGGCGATGTAATTTCAGGTTTGTTCATGAGCCAGGCGATCGCAATTTGTGCGGGCTTCTTGCCAAAACGCTCTGCAAGTTTGACGACACGATCTGCAATCGCGAAATCGGCTTCCCCGCGATACAAACTCTCCGTACGTACTCTGTCACGACCCGACGAGCGCGCGGTTGATCCTTTCTCAAAACCGCCTTGATAGCTACCCGCAAGAATGCCTCGCGCAAGTGGTGACCATGGCGTCAAAGCAATGCCAGTACTTGCGCAATATTGATTCATCTCGCGTTCTTCTTCTCGGTATATAAGGTTGTAGTGGTTTTGCATCGATACAAACTGCACCCATCCATTTTGTGCTGCCACGTGCTGAAGCTCGGCAAACTGCCATGCCCACATCGAAGACGCGCCTAAATAGAGGACTTTGCCAGCTTTCACGACGTCGTTCAATGCTTCCATTGTTTCTTCAATCGGGACATCAGGATTAACCGCGACACCATGAGGGTGTCGGTGAATTACCAAGTGGTCAACGTAATCGTGGCTTAGTCGTCTTAAACTCGCATCGACACCTTCAAGTATGTGCTTGCGCGATAGACCGCTGAAATTCGCGCCGCGACCCATCGGCATTGCGACCTTTGTGGCTAGGACATACTCTTCACGTTTCGCGAGCTCTTTGAGTAAAGTGCCAACGACTTCCTCACACGCACCTAATCCATAGACATCCGCACAATCAAAATAAAACAGTCCATTTTCGAGCGCTTTCTCGAAGATTGGTCGCGCTTCGTCGATTCCTAACGTCCAGTCTCCCTGATGACCTCGTCCGGGTTGACCGAAATTCATGGTGCCTAAACACAACTCGGAGACTTTCAATCCAGATCGTTGACCGAGAGGTACTGCCTTGAGCATTGGTAGCGATTCCCTAAAAGACTAATTCGCAAAATAGTATCGATTTGTAAATCGAGTACTCCATGCCAACCCGTGGCGAAGCACTGCAACAGACTCGTGTTGTTGACCTTTCTGATGATAAGTCCATCTACGGCGTAAAGCTACTTGCGGATATGGGTGCGGATGTCATCCGTCCAGAACCTGAAGCTGGCGACCTCCTTCGCCACCGCGGTCCGTTTGACGAAGAGAGTGGAGAATCACTGTGGTACTCTTTTTTCGCTTCGAGTCGTCGCCACTTCACGGTCGACGAAGCTTCCTCTGCATCTCTTTACGAGCTCAACGCACTGTTAGGGTGTGCCGATTTGTGCTTCCTAGGTAACGAAAACACCCTTGCCGAGAGAGTTAACGTAGAAGCTGCGCAAACCAGAAATCCGAAGCTTGTAGTAATCGATGTCACGCCGTTTGGTAGCAGCGGTCCATGGCGAGATTTCAAAGCGCCCGATCTTGTCGCGAGTGCGCTAGGAGGATCGTCAGGGATAACAGGGGACGATTACACCCCACCGTTGAAGTTGTTCGGTGAGTTGAACTTTACGATCTCCGGCGCCTACGCGGCGACTGCAGCGCTGGCGGGTCTATACCATGCACATCAAACCGGCGAAGGTCAGCGGATCGAAGTACCTGTCCATGAGTGCATTGCGTCGTCACTTGAGCATGTGTTTATGTGGTATTACTATCACGAGCATTTTCCGAATGCTCGCGCTCAAGCACTTGAGCGCCGCGGCAGTTTACATTGGACGAATCTCTACGTCGTAATGCCCACAAAAAATGGGGCGATGATGGTGACACCTACGCCTAACATTGAGGCGCAACTAGCTTGGTTGATCGAAGAAGATGCATTTCAGGACTTGCTAGATTCGAAATTTGAAGAGCCTGAAAACCGAAGACACTACTTTGAGCGCATGATGGACGTTATTCGCGAATGGGTGGCTACAGAAGATACGGAGGAGTTGTTCTATAAGGCGCAAGAACGGCATGCACCCTATGGCTGGGTACAGACGGTATCCCAAGTTGCAAGTAACCCTCAACTTGAAGCTCGTTCATGGTGGCAAACAGCGAAAGTAGCCGATCGCAAGGTCCCAGGACCGGGCATCCCGTTTCATTTCAAAGATACACCAGGTCGGATCGCAGATTCAGAATGGCTGGAAATGGACGCAAATAGTGTGCTTGATGCGGTAGGATGGGAGAAGTAACGTGCGTCCTTTAGAAGGTATCAGAATTCTCGATTTCACACACGTGCTCGCGGGACCGTTTTGTACGCGCCTTCTCGCGGACATGGGAGCTGACGTAGTGAAGGTTAACTCGGCTAAACGCGCTGCCAACGCACCGAACTCACCGTACTACGCGATATGGAATCGGAACAAACGCGCACTCGCACTAGATATGAGTCGTGAAGACGCCAAGGAAGTAGCTGTATCGTTGGCTCATCAAGCAGATGTGGTGATTGACAACTTTTCACTTGGTGTATTAGACCGTTGGGGCATCGGATTCGACGAGATCAGCGCAACGAATGACCAGGTTATCTACGTTCAGATGTCTGGGATGGGCAGCGGCGGTCCTTGGAGCGACTTTGTGACCTACGCACCGACCATCCATGCACTTGCAGGTATGACTTATACGACGGGAGTTCCTGACGGTGGACCAATTGGTCTAGGGTTTTCATACAACGACCATCAAGCAGGTCTTCACGGTGCCGTCGCAATTCTTACCGCAATCGAAGCGCGTCGCGAAACAGGTAAAGGGCAGCAAATCGACCTGTCCCAATTTGAGGTCGGCGCCGCGATGATTGGTGTTAGTTTGCTGGACTATTTCGTCAACGGAAGAGAAGCACATCCCTGTGGTAATCGATTACCTTATGACATGTTCGCGCCACACGGCTGTTATCAGTGTCGTTCAAAAGGTGCGGACATCCTTGACGAACGCTGGTTGGCAATCGTATGTCGCGACGAGAATGAGTGGCAGTCGCTTTGTTCGGTGATGGCCGAGCCAGAATGGTGTCGAAGCGAAATATTCCGCACAGAGAAGAGCCGTTGTGAAAACGCTGACCTGTTGGATGAGCATATCAACGCTTGGACGAACGATCAAGACGCCAATGAACTAATGCATCTACTTCAAGACGCAGGCGTACCTGCTGGGATCGTGCAGACGGGGATCGATTTAGTGGAATCGGATCCACAACTCCAAGCACACGGGTTCATCGCATCAATGGAAGAGCCGCACCCAATACTTGGGGAGACGTTTGCTGATCGACTGCCGATTTACTTCGAAAAAACACCATGTGATATTTACAAACGTTCGAGAATACTCGGTGAAGACAATGTTGCCGTACTCGCTGATTGGCTCGGTATGTCCGAAGATGCTGTACGTGAAGGAGAGCAAGCTGGGATCTTGACGTGAGCGCTTGAACTGTAAGCTAGTCAAACTGCGCCAAAATCTCTTTATCAATACGCTCGAAATAATCCGCACGGGTCGGCACCCCTGCAAACATGACTTCCTCTGCACCCGCATCAATGTATTGCTGAATCAGGTCCGCGATATATGACGTCGTGCCTGTGAGCGTCCAAGGTCGCGGACGCCGCAGTTCTTCTGCTCGCGCTTCGTCGTTCTCGATGCGCATTGGTATCAAGACCGTCTTACGGATTTCGGCAGGATCGCGCCCGATAGATTCGCAATGCTGCTCTAAGACCCTGATCTTGTGTTTGAAGATCTCAGGAGAACCAGGATTGTTGAAATCGATATTGCATACGTCTGCGTACTTGGCGCAAGTTAGGAGTGTACGTTTTTCACCATTTCCACCGATTAAGATCGGTGTGTGTGGTTGCGATGTACAAGCAGGTGAGAGTGGGGCATTGTCAAGAGAGTAATACCTACCTTGGAACGTGACCGGCTCGGATGATGTAAATAACAGACGGATGAGCTCAGCAGCTTCCTCCAGTCGATCGCACCGTTCCTTCAAGCCAGGGAATACCCAGCCGTACGCTTCATGTTCTCTCTTAAACCATGCAGCGCCAAAGCCGAGAATGTAACGGCCACCGGATATTTCATCGACAGTCGTCGCCATCTTAGCGAGCAAACCAGGATTGCGATACGTATTGCCACTCACCAACAATCCGAGTTCCACACGTGACGTAATCGCAGCGGCAGCGGTGATCAGAGACCATCCTTCAAGTGCTCCGCCGTGCTCCATATTTCCTCCTACAGGCGGTAGAAAGTGATCCGACCACCACAGACTGTTGAATCGGCCAGCCTCGACGGTTTTGATCGTTGGCAATGTGGCTTCCCAGGTTGTAAAGTAATTAACTAACTGCGCGCCAAATTTCATGGTTCCGGTCTCTTGGGAATTGGAGACGCGGAATTAGACTATACGCCGATATGCGGGAAGCGAGATATAAATTAGGGTATGGCTGATCGAAAAACGCTCTATTTAGCTAATGACTACGGCTTCAGTAAATTAGGGAAATTCGGACCGTTACCACGTTTGGTTGAAGAATTGACGCGGCTACGTGTCGAAGTCTGGGAGCCTTTCGAGCGAAACAATCAAATCGATTTCTCGAGGAAAGGTTGGGCTTATCAAGTTGGTCAAGCGGATTACGCAGATGTGCGGAATTCAGATGGTACCTTTGCGATCGTCAACGGCTGTCCTCCTGACGAAGGTGTAATGATCGAATTAGGTATGGCAATCGCACTTGAGAAGGCTGTATTTCTTTTCCGAGATGACTTTCGACGGAGTACTGATAGCGAGGACTACCCTCTCAACCTTATGTTATTCACCGCGTTTCCGGAGAAGAATTGGCACGACTACTACTACACATCAATCGAAGAAATCGCCGACCCAGATAAAGCACTGGTTCGCTGGTTAAATTCAGATTAGAGCCTACTATTCTGTGGACCGTGGTCGTTCAGATATTTCTCGAAGAATCGATTACCCATTCGAATATATCCGGCGGGATTGGGATGTAGGTCATCGGGTAGGTCACTACGGTCTTCGTCGTTGAATAGCTCAAGCCCGTTGAAGTAGCTGAGATTGACATCTCCCTGAGCACGTCTTTGATCGACGACGTCTTGAAGGATTTCTCTCACGCGCGTAAGCGACATCGAACCAGAATTCAGATTGGATTCGTTCGTCTGGAATTTCCCGTTGCTGTCCGGGATGGTTGGACCAGGATGTGTCTCTGCGCTGGGGCAGTAAATAGGTGAGATTACCAGAATAGGAGTAAGCGGTTTCTTTTCTCTGATCGTATCCAGAAAGCCGTGCATCGCGGGTGTGAAGACGCGCTCTTTCATCGAATCCAGGTTGATGATGTTTATACCGATTTTCATGCTGATAAGGTCTGCACCTAGCTCACGAATGGTTCTAGCCATGAATTGGTCGAGGTGACATTGACCGCCGACACCAAAACTCATTAGAGACAGACCTGCTCGACGAGCCGCAACAGCCGGCCAAGTTTCACTCGGCAGTTTCGCCTCCATGCAGTGGCTGATCGAACTACCGTAGTGGACCCATCGTTTTCGCGTTTCAATTGGCAACGATTTAAGGGAAGCACCTACATTGAGCGTCAGTCGCTGAAGCGTGACGTACGCGTTGTGTGGTAACCAGATTTCGCAATACTTGTCACCACTCGGTAGATCAAGAAACTTCGCCTCGTCAGCTTCGCCGCGTACTAGCTCGAACCCATTTGGAGATGATGGATCGGGTTTGATGTAGTGACCTCGGGACATGAAATCGGTAAAGAGAGTGTCGCCAATCTGTAGTTGGAATGGCACGTCGGCAGGATTGCCGTTTTCAAATCGAAACGTTGTGGTGAGCGCTTCAAGAGAGATTTCGGTCGCGTCAGTGAAAAGCTGGACTCGAACGCCGGACGGCATACGCGCCATTACGTCTAGTCCTTGCGGAACTTGAGGTCGAGTCCACGCAGGAAGGCGTCGAACGCCTAAGCCTTCAGGTCGCCTGTCGAAATCGAGTGAACCGTGAACGTTTACTAAGGTAGGATCAATCTCTTTGAAGCTAAATGATTCCATTTGTATACGGCAATACGAGCGGTTGGTTATTTAACCGCGCGGCAACTTAAGACTCGTTTACTTCAAATGGTGCGCGACCAGATTAGCGAACGAATGTTCAACTTGACCGTCTGTCGCGAGATCAGCCTTAGCGTAGAGAGCGGCATTGTGTGAAATAGGTTGGGGATTCCGAGTCTTTATATGCGCTTCGGCAACGCGTTCCATCATGATGAACCAAACGACTGATTCTTTTGGTGTTTTCCCAACCGACAATAGTCCATGGTTGCGCAAGATTAAGCCGCGATTGCGTCCAAGTGACTCAGCGATTCGAAAACCACATTCGGTGTCTTGAACCTGAACTTCTTCGTCATTAAAAACGTCGTGATCGTCGATGAAGATACACGACTCTTGCGTTATCGCTTCGAATCTGCGCGCTTCAGCCGCAAACGGTGTACCGAACGGTGTGTGAGTGTGTGCGACGCTGTTGATGTCTGGTCTCTCGACGAGGATGGGATAGTGAATATAGAACGCGGGCCAATTCGCTACGCCTTCACCTTCAATAACGTTTCCTTTCGAATTCAATCGTACTAGATGCGCCTCACTTGCCTGTTTAAACGGTGTGTTCGCATCAAGTAGCCACAGTGTATCTGGATCAATCGGATCACGTCCGCTGATGTGGCCGTCTCCTAAGTCACCCCATCCAAGCTCAGCAAAAATCTGATAACCGAGCGTGACCTGTCGTTTTAGTTCGATTTGGCGGTAATGTAAATCTTCGGTC
Organism: Gammaproteobacteria bacterium; assembly: GCA_026707905.1. Taxonomy (GTDB): domain Bacteria; phylum Pseudomonadota; class Gammaproteobacteria; order Pseudomonadales; family Azotimanducaceae; genus Bin55. The sequence continues at coordinate 16,786 of JAPOVY010000114.1, forward strand.
ATTGGTTTTCGATTATTTGGTGCTCAATGGAGTATCAATCGGAATTGCTGCGTGCCGCGCAATACACGTAGGACCAAAGGTCTACTATCTAGGTCAATTCTCTCGATGTCAGTAACACGAGAGATGCTCGTAGTGTTGATCTCAAGAATGATGTCATCCGGTTGTAGATTCAATGCACTTCGTCTGCTGTTGACCGCAGATATGACAACGCCTCGGATCCGACCATAGTAAGGATGACTCGAGGGTATTTCGTCGATGTATACGCCTGGTAGCAATTCATTGCCGATTTGGTGCTCCTGAACAGTTCCACGGACTTGAATTTCTTCGCTGTCGCGGATAACCGTGAGATCAAAATCCTGACCAACTCGAAGCAGCGCGATTTTTGTCCCAAGGTCTTCTGTATTTGCAACTTCTCTCCCGTTCACTTCTACTATTACATCGTCGATGCGCATACCCGCTTTGTCCGCCTCTGAGCCTGCGATTACTTCTGTGACGACAACACCATTGATCTCTGGTAATTGAAGCACTTCTGCCACTTCTTTTGAGATCGGATCTGTTACGACTCCG
>JAPOVY010000102.1 GCA_026707905.1 Gammaproteobacteria bacterium
GGTAGGTCGTCTCCGTCCCGCTAATATGAATTTGCAGAAAATCCTTGACACAACTGGTAAGGCATCGCAATGTGCCAACAATGATCTTTTCGTAACGAAATCATTAGGAAAACGAATCCATGAGTCATGGTAGAGTCATCGGCATCGATACGGCGAAGTATAGCTTTGAATTGCACGGCGCAGACGCTTCTGGCGACACTGTTTTCAACAACACACCGACACGGGAGAAAATGCTGCCGTTCTTAAGCAGCCAAGCGCCGTGCACGGTCGGGTTGGAATACCGTGATGGCTCCTTAGCTCGAGGTCGTACCAAATGGGTTACGGGACACGACGCCAATTGATTCCCGCCAACGATGTCAAATCGTTTATGAATCGACAGAAGAATGGTGTCTATCGCGCAGAGGAGGTTAGAGTCGCCAGCGGATAAGCGAAAAGACGACATCGCATGGGTCTATCTGCGTATAGACATCAGTAGTACGTGTTACCTGTTCCCATTGAGACACGGTTCTAGGAAACGCGTGGCGATCACTTTGGTGGCGTCGGACGTAACTCGTGAAATACTGCGAACGCTAGGATCAGAACATGTGGATCAAGCGAGAATTGCGTGGCGCGACCACGATCCCGATGTTCGTGCATTCGAATGGGTGTTGTTGACCGCGTAGCCAATACGTAATGACAACACCAAGCAACACGTGACGCAACTGAAGTATGCGTCACGATGCGCATGCCAGATTATGCTACGACGACTTGCTTGAGTATTTCGCGAAGTGGCGCATACGTCAATATTGGAATCGAGCGTGCTGATTAGTGAAACCCCTCTCATCGCAATTAGTTTTATTAGTATTTAGTATTAATGTTTAGAAATATTAGAATATCATATATTCTGAACATCAAATTATGTTGTGTACTCCAAGATCGAGAACTGTTCATGGTGCGTCAAAATCCGAAATGTACGCAAGAAAAAGCGAATCACGCAAGAAGGACTGGCGCGAAATACCGGGATCAGCCAATCACGCATTTCACATATTGAAAGTGGTCGCGTAGATCCGAAGTTGACTGAAGTAATTGCAATGGCTACAGCATTAGACATGGGTTTAGGGATGTACCCTAGCGCCGCAGTTCCTTTCGTTGCGGACACGCTGAGGGAATGGCGGCGATGCGACGATCCGACGGATCTGGAACTCACCATCCCTGAACTGATATTAGGTGAACGTGCACTCGCATGAAAGACTGCCTAAACGTCCAACTCAACGGCGTTCCGGTTGGTGCAGTTGTTCGACGGGTCGATGGCCGAGTCGTGTTCGAATTCAGCGACTCGTACCTCAACAATCCTAATCGCTCGATATTAAGCCAATCGTTCGTGGGTGTAGCCGGTGGTGTTCGAAATCGCGAGCGCGCGTCGTCTTCCGGACAGGTTCCGAGTTTTTTCTCAAATCTACTACCGGAAGGTCAGCTCCTAAACTACCTTGCGAACGCGGCAGGCGTGCGGGAAACCCAGGAATTCGAGTTGCTTGAATTTCTGGGAGCTGACTTGCCTGGTGCGGTTGTTGTCAGTCGTGAAGATGAGCGTAGCGAGCGCCCAATTCAACCGTCCGCCGATGTGTCCGATTCTGACGATCTAAGGTTCTCACTCGCTGGTGTACAACTCAAACTCTCGGCTCTTGTAAAACAAGGTCGCCGTCTGACGATACCCGCGCAAGGCCTAGGTGGCGATTGGATCGTCAAGCTTCCGTCCGCGGCGTACGCACGAATGCCCGAGAACGAGTATTCCGTCATGATGATGGCTTCGCGAGTAGGAATTGCTATACCGGAAACATATCTTGTTCCCGTTGGCGAGATCGAAGGGTTGCCTCGTGAGTTCGCGGATATCCGCCAGTCTAATGCGATCGCGATTCGTCGGTTTGATCGAGGGCTTGGACGCAGAATCCATGCGGAGGACTTCGCGCAAGCTTTCGGCCAGCGACCCATCGATAAATACAACCCGCAGTTGAACTACACTGATGTGACGCAGTTGGTGGCACACGTTTGTGGGGAGAACGATGCGATTGACGTCTCCAAACGGTTGATGTTCAGTGCAATCGTCGGGAACGGCGACATGCATCTGAAGAACTGGTCGTTTATCTATCCTGACGGTCGAAAGCCCGAGCTGTCGCCAGCCTACGACTTTCTATGTACAACAGTCTACCTTCCGGAGGACGACCTAGCCTTGAAGTTAGGAAGCGCTCGACACTGGAAGAATCTGACCCTCGACGACTTTAACGCTGTTGCTGATGGTGCCGGGTTGGATCGGGACTCGTTTGTGAACGCGGCCGTCGAGACGGTCCTGAAATTCAGAGAAGGATGGGACGACTGCGCGAAATCACTTGAGGTAGACCAAGCATTAAAACATAGTATCGAGAGACAGATGCGAACCTGTCCCGCTATCGTCTCCGTTCTCGAGCAAACTTCGCAGATCGCCAAGCGCTAGGGATTAGAGAGGAACTAAGAACGGCGAATCGAATGTCCATCAATAAACAAGCCATCAAGCACTTTGAACGCGTAGGTCGCGCGATCGCGCAGTCGCATCTAGCCGATCCTCTCCCCAAAGACCTATTAGCAGTCATCGATTGAGTGAAAGCAGTGGGACCTATACCCTTGATTACCCTCGAGGCGTTATATATGAACATATAGATAGTTATTTTTCTAGGATTTGGTACTAAACTTACGGGTCGACACAGACCACCTACCGACTTCTGCCGGTTACCAGAACCAAGGCGAAGCAACTTGAACGACTCGTGTCCACCTGTCGATTCGTCCGAAATCACTTCCTCGCCAAGCAGCTGAACGACCATCTGTTGGGCCGCTGCTTTGCCGACTCGTACAGTTTCAAACCAATATCAGTAAATCAGCCAGCCAACTACTTTTGGCTCGGTAATGAATTTACCGCCTTGCGACGGCGCACACCTTGGCTCCAAGACCACTCATTCAACATCGTGCTCTATACGTTGAAATACTAGGCGTTCGCCTGGCGCCGTTATCAACGGATGCTCGTCGGGCGTCAGAAAGGCAACAATCGACGGAACCGCGCGAAGCGCAAACTCAATCGAACGTGTGCGACGAACGCCAATCAGGGCCGCCGCTAGGTGCGTGAGACGTCCCGCCATATTGCCGACCGAGACCACACTGTCGCGGTGGAACCGTTGCCGGTCAAGCGCATGAGCAAATCGGCGAAGGGTACAGTCGCCCAGCCGGGCAGGCGCGTCCAGCAAAAAGCCGGTTTGAATCGCTCGATTCAGGCGACGGGTTGGCGTCAGCTTCGTGCGGTGCTAGCTTACAAGGCGGAACGCTTGGTTGCCGTTGATCCGAAATACCCATCACAACGCCGCCATGTCAGTGGGCACGTCGACCAGCGCGTGCGCAAAATACAGACGATCTTCAAGTGTGTCCAATGCGTACACGAGTCAAACACAGATATCAACGCTGCATTGAACATCAAGGCGTCGGCGACTGGCGCGTCTGGACGGGAGAAGGTTGAACCATTAGGTTATCCGATGATCCGTCATTATGAACCCGTGATTTCCTTCGGGTCGTCACAGTTATATGTTCCCTTCTTAGGTATTTGATCCTCGATCGGTTCGTGTGATTTTTCCGAAGATGCGAAGTGCAATGATGTCGGCGTGCGCTCTCGCGAAAGGAACTAGTAGAAACGTTTGATGAATGAGGCCTTCAACGTGGACCTCACCGAGAGCTCAGAGAAAGCGGAGAAACGAACCCAACTAAATGTATCCATGTGGAATTGGTTTTTAACTCAGTTCTGCACCGTTGGAATCTCAAATGCGACATTGAAATCTATACTTAATTCCATGAAAAACAAATCCGTCCAGCACAAGCTGATCGTATTGCATCGGGATGACGTACGCGCAAAGCTATTAGCGATGAAACCTGAATTGGAGGCGAGAGGCATCACGTCGGTAGGTCTGTTTGGCTCGGTAGCCCGTGACGAAGCTACAGAACAAAGCGACATTGATCTGGCTGTCACAGTTAAGCCTGGGACGGGTTTATTTTCGTTTTCTGATGCCCGTCTCTTTGCAGAGGACGAGTTGAGTGTGAGTGTCGATTTAGCCATACTTTCTGATTTCATCCCGGCTCGATTGCAATCAGCAAAGGAAGATTTGATTCCGATTTTTTGAGTAATGGCGAAAAAGCTAGTTCGCGAATACATCAATGACGTACTTCTCTCAATATCGAGACTTGAAGAGTATCCGGAAGGTATCGATATGAAAGCGATGATCGCTGACTTTCGTATCACTGACGGCATTGAAAGGAATCTTGAGGAAATATCTAAGACGACTAGGTGGGGCATACCTCAAGAGTTAAGACATACAGAATCCGATATTCCTACGCGTCGAATCGAGTTCATCCTGAACGTATTGCGACACGCTTACGATACGATGAATATTGACATATTGTGGGATACGGCACACGACGATATACCGATATTCAAGGAAGCTATTAATCGCATCTGTATGCTCGATTTAGAGAAATTCAATCCTCCGAACCGAATCCACACTACCCGACGAGGACCTACGAGGCCGTAGGAACTTCGACTCCAATGCCCATCAACAACAAAGCCATTGAGCATTTTGAAAGAGTAGGGCGTGCGATCACGAAGTCGCAGAAGCCTGATCCACGACCGAAGGACTTCCAGGAGATGCTTGCGCGTATGTTTGCCATCAATCCTAATTGCATCAAAGGTACGAAAGATCCTTTAGGTGGAGATTTAGCTTCGCATCTCGCATACCTTAAATTTCGTGAGGAGTGGATACGAAAGAAGGACGGTCGTGAAACCACTTGAGGATTTCGTCGAGACTCTATGCGACCTTTCTGAAACGTTAGCAATAGCAGGGATAGATTGGGCGGTCGCTGGTGCGGCGGCTGCCAACATGTATCGGGATCAAATTCGGACGACGACCGACGTCGACGTAATCCTCTCGCTGTCCGATAGAAAAGTGGATGTTGTTCTAGACGCATTGCACCGCGAAGGATGGGATTCCATAGACGTTGTAGAGAATTGGTTGTTAAGAGCACAGCACCCCGTCAACGGTCGACTAGACGTGTTGATTTCGCAAACTGAATACGAACTTGGTGCTCTCGCTCGAGCACACACTGTCTCTCTAGCTGCTGATCACAAATGTAAGACGTTGGCTATAGAGGATGTGCTGATCTTAAAGCTCATAGCGGATAGGTACAGAGACAATGACGATGTCGAATCCATCTTAGTCGCTCAACCGAAATTGGACTGGAATTACCTGTCGAAATGGCTTGAGGAATTCGATCTCGATGAACGGTTGCGGCGTATTGAAGATAATGCGATCGAGACTGGTAGGCTTGCCAACAAGATCAGTCGTGTGCCACGTCAAGGAGGGTCTACGACTGAACCTAAGTGTGGTAACAGGAACTGAGAACGGTGTCGGATGATGCACCTAATTTTCCCGATTTGAGATACCTCGCTGTAACACCAACCGATTCAAACAAAGCAGCGTTTGCGCTCGGCGACTCGTTTTAAGACTGATGAGTCGCAGGTACGTTCCGTTGAATCGAACGACCTCGCTCTAACATTAAATGTTGGCTGTTATGTATTTGGGAATTACATACCAAAGTGGCGAAGTGCTTAAATCGTTCCGTCGCGATCATTCCCGTAAAGCTCTGAACGCACGCGCAGTCTCACACGATTCACTTTTTAGGGAGTAAACGTTCGAATGCGTACTCGAGTTCTCAAATGGCGTTGGCTAGTGATCATTGCGTGTGCGGTAATCGCGAGCGTACTTGGTTACCTTGTTAGCAACTCTATAGATTGGAAGGGCGTCCAACAAACCCGTACATCCAGTGCGAAATCTATCGAAACCAACATCGTAGAGGCAACGGTCGCGCAGATCACGGCGGAGAGCAAAGGAACCCTACCAACTCCTAAATCGGTGTCGGCGCCAAGACGCACCGAAACAACACTAGATGTAGAAACACGCCCGGTCGCATCGCCTTCGGCACCGGAAGGATTCTCGTTCGTCGAGTTCGAGGGGGAGATGGAGAAGGCAGTGATTCAACGCCCTTTGCGAGTGGCGCCGCGTCGTGGCGATGGTGATTTCGCGTGGCTCAACCGATCGAGTGCAATTGATGAATTGATGTTACAAGCCGCTCGCGCAGAACGTGATTGGACCTTCGGGTGGATGCGTTTGAGCGAAGACTCAACCGTCGCTGAAGTAGCGCACTCGCTTGAAGCTTTTGCCGTGGAAATCTTAGGTACTTCGGGGCGACTAGTCCGCGCCAAATTGCCGATAGATCGAGCCAGTCTTGAAGCGATTCTGCAATTACCCGAGGTTGTTGGTATCGGCGCGCAACCGGCGCATACCAAGCTCCCGATGAACGCTCTTGAGAAGACTAAGCTCGTGGCGCATAACGAGCTCCCTGTCTTCGTAACGTTAATGGTTGGCGACCCAGATGGGATTTGGGGACGCGAACTCGAGAACCTCGGAGCGGTTGTGGGTTACTACGACCCTATGATCCACGTTTATACGGCCAATGCGACGATAGATGTTCTCGAGTCCATCGCACTGACCGATTTCGTCACGGCGATTGAACCGGTGGAGATAGTTAAACCTTTACATGACACCGCCGTTCCCGCGATGGGTGCAGACTCATTACGGTTTTACCTAGGATCAGTCGGGCGTTTCTCGGGAGTCGGCGGCGCATCGGTTCCAATCGGCGTAATGGACACAGGTCTCAATATCAATCACGTTGATATCTCGTCGAATCGTGAGAGCATTTGTGGCGCAAATTTCGTCTACTTCGAGCCTTTCATCGACGACGACGATCTTTGGGTGGACGCGGGCATGCACGGCACTCATGTAACCGGCACAATCGTTGGCAACGGTAGTTTCGACCCGCAGTTCGCAGGTATGGCGCCAATGGTAGAGCACATTCGATTTGCGAAGGTGCTTAACCATTGGGGATTTGGAAGCTTCATATTCGTTCTTCGAGGTATGGACTACCTCGGTGACGCGACGTCATGCTCGCTATCTGACAGATGGGCAAATCACATCAAACCATTGATAGTCAATATGAGTTTGTCGGCTTCGGCTCGGATATGGGAAGGACGGAGTGTCGCTGAGCGCAAACTCGACGCGACTGTCTGGGACCGAAGGCAGCTTTACGTTGTCGCGCAGTCGAATGAGAGTATTCACGGGTTCTCGAACTTCGCATCAGCGAAAAACTCGTTAGCGGTCGGTGCAATTCGCGATGGCGGTGAGGTCGTGGGATTCAGTAGCCATGGACCCACTGCCGACGGGCGGCTTGCGCCTCTAGTAGTCGGAACAGGCGTTGATGTCAACTCGATGGCCGGTGACGGTCGGCGGAGTGGCTACGTGTCGCTCAATGGAACCAGCATGGCTTCACCTGCTGTCGCTGGTGTCGCTGCATTACTAATGGACGCGGTTCCTGCGCATCGCGAACAACCCGCATTGGTTAGAGCGCGACTGATGGCGAGCGCGATTAAGCCCGATGTCTGGCTAAACGACGACGAAGGTTTTCCCTTACACAATACGCTAGGGCCAGGGAAACTTCAGGGCCAATACGGGCTCGGTAAAGTGTCGGCTCGTACGAGTGTTCTCAACCGCAATCAATCGGACGGTTGGGTTAGCGGTAGTGCGGTTTCGGAAATCGTTGATGGCGAGTACACCTACCACGACATTCACGTACCTGAAGGGGCAAGTCGTCTTGATGTTGTAATGACATGGGACGAACCACCAGCTGATACGTTATCCAGTACGGTATTGAACGATCTTGACCTATGGTTAGATCATGCGGCAGACTGTGACGCTGAGCCATGCGGTGAATTCGTGTCGCAATCCCGCGTTGACAACGTCGAGTGGCTCATCGTACCTAATCCCGAGCCCGGAAGGTACCGCATAAAAATATCTGCGACGAGAGTGTATACCGATCCACCACGTGCGGCGATCGCGTGGACGACGATCCGCGGAGCATCGACTCCAAATCTCGAGATCTCACTGGACACGGAAGAGGCGGAATTCACGGATGAACAAATCTCTGAAGGAGTTGAAGTTACTGTCACGCTTTCGGCGGACGAGTACATTGCCGCAGGTACACGACTTCAATTCGAATGTCGAAGGCTCGATGGATCTGGGTGCCCCCGAAACAGACGTCTGATCGGAGAATGGGGATTCCGTGTCACTGCTGAGCGTGAAGATGGGATCGTTCAAGTCGTAAGGCCCTACGTGCATGACGCGATCGAAATAGGCGAGCTTGGTGCAGGTGAAATCTGGGAAGGTCAGCTCGTCCTTAGATACAGGCTCGCTGGAGACAATGCTGAAGCATTTCGTATTTACGTAAAAGCGAGCGCATGGAACGCAAATCCGGCTTCCGCTTCCATTCTGATATGGCAGGCCGGAACAGACGGCACGTTTCCGGCAGTGACGATTCCGACGAACGATCGATTCAGTAACGCGATGCGAATCGTCGGACGAGAAGGTAGCGTAGAACTGGATTTAGTCGGCGCACAAACGGAACCCGGTGAGCCGTTATTCGCGCCGTTTAATGAAAGACCAGCGGGTTCCGTGTGGTACGAATGGACCGCGCGGACGGATGACATGGTTTCGTTTAGCGTGACCCCGGACTCAGTATATGGCGCAATGGATTCGATACGCGTGGAAGCATTTCTGGGTGATCGACTCGTTACGCTCGATCAGACTGCTTCGTCAGAATGGGGAGTTCAGTTTTTTGCGGAATCCGGACAGCGGTACCTAATTAGGGTGAGTGACGATGGCGCAACGGCACCATTACGCTTCAATTGGTCGACCGGCGCACGTCCCGCCAATGACAACTTCAACGCGGCTACGGTAATTGCGGAAACCGCAGGAAGTATCGATGGAACTAACGCCGGCGCTACGTTGGAACCTGGTGAGTTTTTCGGTGGTCTGGCTTCTACCGTCTGGTACCAATGGGTGGCACCTAACGACGGTGCGTGGGAATTTGAATCCAGTGCGGATGCCTTGAGCGTACTTGCGTTTCGAGGCGGTGAGCTCGCGAACCTTCGGCTCGTATCGGGATTCGCAAGCGGACGGGCTGTGTTTCCAGCGCGGGCAGGAGACGTCTATCAGATCGCAATCGCGTCCGATGGCGCTAGTGCTGCCGGAGTCAGTTTCGAATTGACATGGCGTTCCATTGAGCGTCCGTCCGGGAATGACTATTTCGACGAGGCGGAGGAGATTCCGGCTGACGAAACATCAACGTTTCAAGTAAGTATCGACCGTGATGCGACAGTAGAACCTGGTGAACCATCTGAATCAGGAATCCGAACAAAATGGTGGTCGTGGAACCCTCCTGCTGTTGGTCGTTATGTCTGGCGTCTTGAGGAACTGACAGGAGCTCCTGAATCTGGTAATAAACTGATGGTGTCGGTTTTCAAGGGCACGTCAATCAGTGATCTTGAGTTCGTAGCTAGCAACGGCGAAAACATGTCCGTCGAATTCACGTTCAATGTACCTAGCCGGGATCAGTACTGGCTGTCTGTCGGCGTTCCTACTCAAGATCTATGGGCTTACACCTCGCTTTTCTACGAAGAACCTACTTCTACGCTGACTTGGGGGCTGACGCCTAATAACGACGAAATCGTCTTGGCGGAGTCACTCGTCGGCATATCCGGATCGATTTCTAGTACAAATGTATATGCGTCTAGTGGAATAGGCGAACGGAGCGACGTCTTCGGTCGATCTACGCTCTGGTGGACATATGAAGCACCGGCTTCAGGATGGGTTCGTTTTAGCGTCGACGGCGAGGGCGGTCCATGGGGTTTGACTGTATTTAGCGGGTGGGTGCAAGCTTCTGGAGGATTGATCGGCCTAGTAGCTTCCGACCGCTTTCAACGACTAGAGAATGAAGTGTTGTTTGAAGCGCGAGCTGGTACGACATACACGATCGCCGTCGGTTTGCGTGACAGCGCTCAAGGTGGCGAATTCTCGTTAAACTGGGAGGAAGGTGAAGATCCGGCTTGGCTCCGCAATGTAGTGGGCGTTACTGATGGTGCGCTGGACTCAGGTGGTAATCGAGTGCGCATTCGTAACCCAGGTGATGTAGTGACCGACGACCGAGGCGCCGCAGTTTACGTTGCGTCTGATTTCGGTTTGCACTCGTTCGCGCGGAATGACATAACCGGACAACTTGAACATATTCAGCTACTCGAAACTGAATTCGATCTCACTCGCGCAGCAATGATTTGGGATCCTCACCGAGGTAGGCTACTCGCGACGACGTGCGGGAGATGGTGGTCGTTCACCAGAGACCGCGACGCGTTGGCATTGTTGGATGGAGGCGAAGTTGCGGCAGTCGACGACCCTCGTCCTTGTTCTGAGTTTCGAGAGCACCTGATGTTGGATGCGGATGGATCTAACATTTATCGTGTCGGGAGCTCAAGCATCGATCACTTTGTTGTCGAAAGCGATGATTCATTGCGTTTCGTACAGAGCGATCACTACGGAGGTCTACTACGGGCGGCGCTGTCTAGCGTCGGTCGACACGTTTATGCGATATCCTCCAATGAGTTGCGCGTGTATACGCGGGATTTGGACTCTGGTGAACTGGTTAAGACGGATTTCACCTACCCTATTTCCGCACCTTTTTCGCCGCCTGTGCCTTTAGCGATAACCACTGACGATACGTATCTGTTTGTGTTTGACAACTACGGTGAGCGAGCGAACCTCTTTTCGCTTGAGAATCCGTTGGCTCCAAATCTCGAGGCGACCTATTCTTTTTACAGAGAGCCCTTTGAACTCAATGGTTGTCGATTCGCGGATGCGCGAACAGACGTTGTAGCAGTCGATGTACTGTGTCCCGGCATGGCATTTTCGGTCAGATGGGATGCGGAAGTCGAGGAATTAGTGATTACAGATACTTTGATTGAAGGAGAAGCGGACCGTTTTAATAACTTAACGCCTAGGTTTGGCGCACCTCTCTATCTAGCACCTTCAGGATTTGTGGCTAGTCCAGACGATCGTCATATCTATTTAAGTACGCCGGAACACGGCATCCTGATCTTCGGGCGCGGTTCGCCACTTGTCGACAGCGATGGTCCCGACCTCGTAGTCAGTTCAATCTCAGTCGAAAAAGCAGAAACTGAACCCGGTTCGAATTTCGATCTGCATGCTACGGTCCGCAACGAGGGTAATGAGGAATCGGACTCAACGACCCTACATGTTTACCGTTCCGAGGACTTGTTGATCGACAATGAAGATACGGAACTAGAATCCGTCCGCGTACCAGCGATTGAAGGCGGGGGAATACACGATTCCGCGACTCGACTAACTTCGCCGGCTAACGCGGGTACCTACTACTACGGCGTATGCATTGCCAGCGTTGAGGGTGAGATAGATGAAACGAATAACTGTTCGACAGCCGTTTCAGTATCGGTAACCGATGTTGAGGGTACGGGTATGCCTGACCTTGTGATTGAATCCGTGACAGTTGACAACTACTCGCCAGAGATTGGCGGTTCGTTCACTTTTAGTGCAACTGTGCGAAATAAGGGTGATGCGCCGTCAGAAGGAACCACCTTGCGTTTCTATCAATCGACGAATCCGACGATCGCAAGCGACGATACACAGATCGGCACCGATCAAATTGCTAGTCTTTCGGCGCGTGCGGTCGCGAACGTGAGCAGAGGACTTACTGCGCCGTCTAACGTCGGTACGTTTTACTTTGGAGCTTGCGTTGATGCAGTGTCCGATGAGTCCAACGAACGCAACAACTGTTCTACAGGTGTTAGGGTCGAAGTCGTGGACGATGAAACTGGTAGCGACTCGTTTTGTAGAGACGATGACGTCATCGAACCGGGTAATCGATGCGATATTTACGGTACGGATCACTATTTTGAGGTTCTATCGAATGGTTGTCATGTCTTCACGCCATTCGACGGGTACTTTTTGCGGATCCAACGCCAACTATCGATCTGGATCGATCAGATTGGTTGCGTCACGTAACGCGAACGACAGCTGGACAATTACAAACGTAGAGCCCGAACCTGGAGACACCAACGGTGGCGATAGCGATGACCATGGAAATACGCTGAACACAGCCACTAGGGTAAACATGCCGTCCACTACGTCAGGTGAACTCGAGTCAGACGGTGATCTTGATTAATTCCGCGTAGATCTAACCGAGGCGACGACTCTAACCGCTGAAACGCAGGGAAGCACAGATAAATATGGCACACTTTTCGATAGTGCTGGGGATATTCTCGAAGTGAACGACGACGGTGGTCCAGATACGAACTTCAAATTGGTGAGGGATGTAGATGCAGGGACGTACTATGTGGAAGTCAAAGGATATAGCACGACGACCCGGGGTCGTTATGAGTTGGTTCTGAGCGAAAGTACGAGCGTCGGAGACGATTTTTACGGCGCAGTCAGGTACGACTTTAACGTAAGCGATGATTGCCCGGGTCTCGCCGCAGGTATCGCATTTAACGGGGTCACCGAATCTCAGGCATCAAGCACGGCACGCGCCGCCTGCCAAGTGGACGGAGGTAATGCGGGTGAATGTCGGGAAGGAACGGTTACGTTCAGGGGTTGCGTAACCATGGTATATGGTGAATTACCCGGTACTTCGTGCGATGTCTACGTGTATAGCGACGATTCGAATACCCCGTCGCTCAGCGGCGTAGAGTCGTCAGCGCTGGCTGCTTGTCGATCGGATGGAAACACGCTTTGTCGAATCTTCAACAACGGTCGTGGCGTTCGAATCTCGGGTTGCAACTCGCGAGCTGAGCGAGCTAAGACAAGAGTTGCTTCAGGTAATCGTCCTTCAGTATTTGACTCTCGCACCAAACAAATTCGACTCAAGTAGTGGATGTATCGGTATTCCTTACTTGGCGTAGAAATCGCGGTGTGGATGCCGATGGGAACGAATTCCATCGAGAGAAAGCTTCCATTTCAATCGTTATTACGTGGCGAGGCTCAACAAAACGTAGTCTCTCGTTAAAGCGACCAAGGCTACGTGGGTAGTGCCGCTGTAACGGACTACCCCTCACTTCGCGTGTTTCGATAACAGGGATCGAAACCACACCGTTGTGTGACTACACCATACGATTTAGCGTAAACGACAATCAGCACACTGCTAGCGACGCCCTTAGGGCGCGATAACCGCTCGTGGAATTAACCTTCACAAATTCAGACGAACCGAAGCACCTAGCGTTGTCTCCATCTTATCGTTGACTGACTTTACTCGCCCAATCCCAAATTGAGATGTCAGCGTCGCGCCGGTACGGATTAGCCGCTGAAATTGCATACCCATCTGTGCGCGTCGTTGTTCGACACGACTATGTGAATACTGCAGTTACGGCGTCATGAGAAACCGTTCGTGCCGAAGTAGGAATCCATAGCCGAATTGAGTCCTGAGCTGCATGCGACGTTCATTGTCGAGTAATTCAGGTGATACTGATGGATATGCGTTCTTAACGGAGCTCACGAAGTCGCGCCAAATCTCACCATTTGAGAACGCTTCGGCACCCCAGCGAGGAGAAATCGACGCAGAAAATCCTGAACCATCAAGTGACGGATTCACGGTTGCGTTTATCGACAACCCGCGTTCGCTGTATTGTTGAGGACCATGTATTTCGAATGAGCGGCCGACCATTTCGACCGACACAGATTTGTAACCGAGTCGTAACCCGCCAACGAATTCGAAACGTGAACCTGTTTCGCCATCGCCGCCATCTTTTGGGAGATGCAGCTGACCGAACGGATTGACCTCCACGTCACCAAAACAATCAATTGCGTATGTCGCCTCTAATCCAGTTCTTGCAAGGTGAACATTCGCAGATAGGCCGTCGCTAGCGGTTTCACCCGCAGACGTCGCGAGACTAACGGTAGATACATCGCCACGTAAAGAAATATCGACCCCCGACAGTTCTGCGACGCGATGACGAGCGCCAAGGACCGCCAGATGGCTGGTTAGTTCAGATGCAACGTCCTCACGGCCGACAACGGTCGTTCCGAGCTCACCGCTACCGACACCGATAGTACCCCAAACACCTGTTTTGTCTGAAGGTGTGAAACTAGCATATGGCATTAATTGCTTCAATTCAATGTCCAAATGTTGTGAAGCGGTTCCGTATTCATACTCCGAATTGCCGTGATGCTGGCCGAGCGCGACACCGACAACCCACTCATCTCTAAACATCCTGTCAAGACCAAGGTAACCGTTACTCAATGCACCATCGTAAGCGTCTCCACCGAATGTGTATCGATCTGTGTTACTCCAGATCGACCATGGGGTAGATTTTTCAATAGTGCCTAGACTGAACGAAAATTCATTTCGGAAGAGTGGGAACGACGACGGTGATGTCGGAGCAAAGACGTTCGAATCGATGCTTTCGGGATTAGGCGACCATGCCGCGTTGAATTCGCCACCGTTCGAGGCGATCGAGTGCGCAATCCCGATAGAAGGATGGTCGTGTAAGAACTCTGCATGGGAGATTGGGTACCACGATTCGCTTGTGAGATCTCCAGCCGTTCGTACCATGGTCGCTCTACCATCAATGGCGGAAGAGACGCTACCGAGTAAAGCGCGTCCGAATCCAGCCAATGACTTTGCGGCAACTTCCTTCAATCGTTCATCACCAACGACGATTTCTGTATCAAAACTGGCAACCCCGCCATACGGATCGGTGGCAGTCACGCTCATTTGTACATTCCCGCTGGCTAGAGGAGAAAGCGTTACGCCCGTTTCGTTGGGTTCAGAGCGAACGATGTCAGCCGCTTCGAGGGACGTCGTATACGTAAGCGTATCGCCGTCGTCTGCGAATAAATCTGCGAATGCGAGTTCGTGCGGCGCACCGCCTACTTGAAGGTGAATCGAACCGACAGTCGCGTGGACTGTCGGCGCCAAGTTTTCAATCGTTACCTTGAATGAAACTTCTGTTGCCGCGCCGTTAACATCTGTAGCGATTAGTGTCATGGTGGTCTCGCCCACCTGTAACCCTTGAATTGACAAAGTCCCGTTGTCTAACGCAACCGATGCAATCGCTTCATTGTGAGACTTTGCTGTGATTTCAATTGCTTCGCCATCCGCGTCTTCGAAAATGCCATGCAAATCGATCGACAAGCCACTCACTCGGGTCGCGGTTTGATTTCCTAACGGAGTAACGAGTGTCGGCGCTGCATTGACTACGTCGACGTAGAACATCGATCGTACCGAGATTTCGTCGTTGGAGCGATTCGCTAATTTGACGAACGTTCGGCCTTTGTTGAGAGCATGAAGCGTGAGTGTCGATCCATCTAACGAAGTGCTGAGGATCGAGTCGTCGCCAACGGTGGAGCGGAGGGCTTGAATCGCTCTCAATATATTTGGATCTCGCGTAAACTCATTAAGCTCTAACGTTAGTGGCGCACTTCGATCGAATGATTGTGTTCTGATCGCGAGCGAAGCTGCAGATGCTGCGGTCACGGTAATCGTCTCGTCAATCTTTGTTTCTGCACCTGCGTTGTCTCGTGCGACTAGGGACAGAACCGCGTCTCCAGGGCTAAGTGCGAGAGCTGTCAATAGGTTGGTATCGTCGACCGAAACATCGAGTACGTCGCTGTCGGATGATGATCCTTCGAGTGCCACAATGTCGTCGTCGCCGTCAGGATCGGAAAATAGCGTATCGAGCTGTAATTCGAAGAACTCACCTTCTGACATGGAGTTGCTCGTCGGCAGCGCATTGGTAAGAGCCTCGCGATCAATCGTCGGTGGTCGGTTGTCGCTTTCTTCAATCACCTCGATTGTTGCGCGCGCTTCCGTTTCGTTGCCTTCAGGATCAGAAGCTGTGATGATTAAATCCGCGGATCCGATCGAGCGAGCAAGCAGAAACGCTGCCGTGCCGTTTTGGCGGAGCGAGACTCGTAACACGGACGTATCGGATGAATCCGCAGAAAGAGTTATCGAGTCACCATCGGGATCTGTGAATAGTCCCGTCAAGTCCATGTTGAAGAATCGTCGTAAGACGATCGAGCGATCTGGGGGCAACGCCGCTGCGAACGCTTCAAAATCCAATATGGGCGCTTGATTGTCCACTACCGAACTATCGGCGATCACCTTAATCGTTACGACGGTTTCTGTCGTCAGGTCGCCGTCATCGGTGGCCGCAATGGTCAAGTCGGCACTACCTTCGCTAATCGCAAATAACGTCACAGTGTCCGTAGCATCGGAAGCCGCTACCTCGAGCACGTTGACATCTGAAGTCGAAACTTTTACAAGCAGCGAGCCGCCTTCTGGATCGGAGAAGATACCAGCAAACATCATGTCGTGGAAATTCCCGACGACCATTGTGTTGTTCTCAGGCAGAGCTTCCTTGAGCGCAGCTTGATCGAGCATCGGAGGTTCGTTTGTTGCACTTAATTGGCTAACGACATCTATCGTGTGTATTTCTGTAGTTACATTACTTGCACTGTCAGTCGCTGTGAAAATGAGATCGGACGTTCCTAAAGCTCTTGCGACGAGGGTCAAGGTGCTACCGTCACTGCTAGGCGAAACAAGCAGAACGGTGTCATCAAGGCTCTCTACCGTGACTTCGACGGCGTCGCCATCTGGATCAACGAAGAGCCCGGCAAGCGAAACGTCGACGATATCTCCTACTAACATCTCAGAGTTTTCTGGTAGACGATCAGTAAATGCCTGAGATTGAGCCACGGGCGCTCGGTTCGCCACGACTTTAACGTCAAAAAGCTGCGTAGCGATAGAACCGGAAGTATCGGTTGCTGTGAGCTCTATACGAGCAGTACCAATTCCTTCGCCAGTTACTGAAACGTCTGCTGCCCTTGCGACCGATACGCTTGCTATCGTCGTGTCTCGACTCGTGGCAGTGACCAAGAGTCGATCACTTATGTCTTCGTCGGAGAAGTAAAGACTGGCGTCAAATGTCTCTGTTCCTTGTACACTCAACGATTGGTTCGGAACTCTTCCAACTGCGGAGGGTGGATCATTTAGATCGTTAACCGTTATCTCGATCGTAACGTCTTGAGCTGCGTTGCTGCGTTCCCATCCATCGTGAAGACCAAGTTTTACGTAGTGTTGAGCGTGAGACTCATGATCCAATTCGGTTTTGGTAACGAGCGCAATGTGACCAGTTTGTGCTACGCACGTAACCGACGCAACCTGACAGAGTACTCCGTCTTCTATTAACGGATCAACGACGCCTTCGAATGCAGGCGAGTCAACG